>DATGFK010000856.1:0-4454 GCA_035309185.1 Aggregatilineales bacterium | reverse complement strand
CACTCGCAAGATCGGCAAGGCCGGGATGATCCATAACGCGGCGACGCCCGTCATCGAGGTAGACCCGGAAACCTACGAAGTGCGCGCCGATGGCGAATTGTTGATCTGCGATCCCGCCGAGTCCTTGCCGATGACCCAGCGGTACTTTCTGTTCTAGTTCCTGATCGATTTTCGAGTTTGCCACAGCAGGTTAGTGAGTTATGGGGACATCAGCATGTGGAATGAGGGCAAATCAGGTCTCTATCATCACCACACCGAAAGTTACACGACAGGGCCGCGCCTTAAGCGGACACATGAGGCCCTCCGAGTAGGGGTCGCCGGGCCGGTGGGCAGCGGAAAAACCGCGCTGGTAGCTTGCCTGAGCCAGTACTTGTGGCCGCGCTATAACCTGGCTGTCGTCACCAACGACATCTACACCAAAGAAGATGCTGAGTTCTTGCTGCGGCAGGGAACCCTCCCCGCCGAGCGCATCCGGGGCGTGGAGACGGGGGGCTGCCCGCACACCGCGATTCGCGAAGACGCCTCGATGAACCTGGACGCCATCGCTGACCTGCAGGCAACTCTCCCCGGCCTGGAGCTCGTCTTTGTCGAGAGCGGCGGCGATAACCTGGCTGCTGCCTTCAGCCCTGAACTGGCCGACGTTTCCATCTACGTGATTGACGTAGCTGGCGGTGACAAGATTCCCCGCAAGGGCGGGCCGGGCATTACCCGCTCTGAACTGCTGGTAATCAACAAGATCGATCTGGCTCCTTACGTGGGCGCATCGCTCGAAGTAATGGAGCGCGATGCGCGACACCAGCGCGGTGATCTGCCGTTCGTCTTTACCAACCTAAAGGACGAAACCGGTTTGGAGACAGTCCTGGCCTGGCTAAAAGCGAGGATCGGCTCACATGATTGACAGGACTACGCGTAAGCAGCTTACAGACAAAGCACGCGTAAAAAGTACTCATTTTGAGAAAGAACCCTCTCACTGAGGCGATGCTTTGAGCTCTCAAAACTTATGTGTTGGGCGTTTCCAGTATTTCAGAAGATCCCTTTACGTACCGATACAGTGTGGCGCGTGAGATACCCAACGACGAGCAAATATCCTAGACAGAATTGGCTTTGTCAGCAAACATGCGTTGGGCCAGAGCAACTTTCCCTTCGGTTTTCAGTTTTCTCGGCCTGCCGCCTTGCCTTCCTCGTGCCCGTGCGGCGGCCAGGCCAGCATTCGTGCGTTCACGGATCAGGTCACGTTCAAACTCCGCAAGCGCTCCCATGAGATGGAAGATGAGCTTGCCGCCAGGTGTGGTGGTATCAATCTTCTCAGTGAGACTTATGAACTCGATTCCGCATCCTTGAAGTGTATTCAACAGTTCAATCAAATGCTTGAGAGAGCGACCGGCTCGATCCAATTTCCACACGACAAAGGTGTCTCCTTTTCGCAAAAAGGTCAGAGCATCGTCCAGCCCTTTGCGCTCAAACTTCGACCCGGAGATGTGATCGACAAAAAGGCGTTCGCAGTTGGCTTCTTGCAGGGCATCGGCCTGCAATTCTTCATTTTGATCCTGTTTTGAGACACGAACGTACCCAATCCTCATGATCGTCTCCTATCAGTCTCACAAATTCCGTTAAACGAGCTGTGTTTTGAGACTACCAGATAATCTGTCCAAGCGATGCGAAAACAGTGGCAGAACGGGTTTTACAAAGCACCGAAGAAGCCTCAACGATGTCGTGCCAATTTATGTGGCAGAGACTGCCTGGCGAACCCTGATTCCCTCGTGGCACTTTATTTGGCAGATGCAGTCAATTTGTCTGGCAAATGACAGATCAGTTCTATTTCTCGCTGGACTTGAAAAGAGATGGCTTGGTGATGACCTTCATGTTCGTGTAAATGTGATCACCGAGCGGCTTCGACGATGGGTTCAGCAAAATTGTGTATCAATAAATATGCGCGATAATGTGATTCGTCAACTGATCTAGAACCGCCTAAGAATCACTCCTAACCAGGAGAAGTTATGCATGGACAAAAGCGTCTTCATCAGCTATCGCCGCAATGTCAGTGGCTATCCGGCCCGCGCCGTCTTTCAAGATTTGCGGGCGAATGATATTGACGCCTTCATGGACATCGAGAGTATCGACAGCGGCCAGTTCGACACCATCATCCTGAACCAGATCGCAGCGAGGCCGTACTTCCTGGTGATCCTGGGGCCGGGCTGCCTCGAACGTTGTGCTGAAGCTGGCGATTGGCTGCGACGGGAGATTGAGTGCGCGATGGAACTCAAGCGCGAAATCATCCCGCTGCTGACCTCCGAGTTCAAATTCGATGCGCCCTACGCCGCGCCGTACCTGACTGGCAAGCTAGAAGCGCTACCGCGTTACAACGCGGTGAATGTGCCTCTCGACTACTTCGAGGAAGCCATGAACCGCTTGCGGACGCGCTTCCTGAAGCCGATTAATCTGCCCAATAAGCCAACATCGAAGGCTGACCAATCCGATGTGCAGCGAAAGATCGCTGAAGCCGAGGCGGAGCCACTTGTGACCGCGCAGCAACTAAGCGCCCAGGAGTATTTCGAGCAGGCGCTTGCGCGACCAGAGAGCGATCAGATTGGCAAGATTGCCGACTACAATGAAGCCATACGTCTCAATCCACAATATGATTTCGCTTACAACAACCGGGGTTTTGCCCGTTATCGCGTTGGCGAGACGGATGGAGCTATGGCGGACTATAACGAGGCGATCCGGCTCAACCCACAGTTGGCGATAGCTTACGTCAATCGAGGCAATGCCCACTACGCCAATATTGATCTGGATGAGGCGATGGCGGACTATGCTGAAGCAATACGTCTCGATCCACAATTTGCGGATGCCTACTACAATCGCGGTAATGCCTACGATGCCTATGGCGACCTGGACAGGGCCTTTTCGGACTACAGCAAAGCTATACAACTCGATCCCCAAAACGCTATTGCCTACATTAATCGGGGCGCTATCCTCTCCACAAAAGGCGATTTTAATGCGGCCCTAGCTGACTACAACGTAGCCATCGGCCTAGATTCTCAATCTGCGGATGCTTATTACAACCGGGGCGCTACCCGCGATGCAAAACGCGATGTGGTTGGCGCGTGCGTTGATTTCCGCGAAGCGCTGCGCCTAGCTCCGAATCACATCAACGCAACGCTGATGCGCGGATACATCGCCAAACAGTGTCCTAACCTCAATGACGATGGCGATAGGGGTACGCCGGTTAAAAAGTGGCCGAAAAAGCGATAAACTCCCAACAAGAGCATAAAACATGATCACCAAAATTGTCTATCAACCAATAACTCTGTCAAAACCAGGGTTTTAGGGCCCTTTTTGGCGCAATAACTCTGTCAGGCGACTGCGAGGTAAACACGTTCTGGATTGTTCGGGTCGATCTTTACCTGGACAACCTGGCCGACCTGGAACCTGGAGACATCTAGGATGCCAACTAGCGTCTGTATCCGGGCGGTATAAGAAGGGTAGCCGGGACGCCGCACGTCCAGGGCCATTCCGATCCCGAATCTGTTGTTGACTCTCACACTCGTTTGCCATATCTGCGTGATGGTCGCTTCGGCACTCTCACCTTCTCGAAGGATACGCTCGTCAGGGTAATATTGGCGGCGGATTATGCCAAACACGACCAACAGCGGCACAAACACCAGCATCAAGATGCTGACGACCAGCAGGATTACAAAAATGGGAACGGGTAGTGTGCCTATCATGGTTTCTCCTCGATCTGGCGCATTCTATCTATGGGAAAGCTGGCACGCTGACAGCGTTGAGGCGAAGGTTTCCACTTAGAAGAGATTGCCAGCCTGGGCCAGTGCCTCGGTGATCAGTGTCCGCCGCGCGTTATGCGGTGAGAACGCCAGCCATACCGCTCAACTGCTTTGCTCGTTACGCCGGATTGGATCGGATTGGGCAGCGTTTGATTCAACGATCTCGGCACATACGGTCGTGCATTTCAGCACGTCTCGAAATACAAGTATTTTCTGCAAGCCCTGGATGAGACGATAGTGAGCGGGGCCAGTCTGGACAAGGGTGAGCGGGAGTGTGTTGGCTTCCGCAAGGAGGTTGTCCAAGAGACCCGGATTGCCCTCCGCACCCTCGGCTTTCACCTTCCAGGAGCGGAGATCGACAAACCCACTACGCTCTTTGGCGTCAATTTGGGCAATTGGAATATCGGCTGTGCGTATCATGATGTAAAGTCCTGTTTACTCGCCTGGGCATTCATTTCTGGCGACTTCTTTCGCAAGTTAGATGCCGCTTTTGACCACTGTGTATGTCTAAACGACGGTGACACTATCGTTGAATTTTCCTACGTCGCTCTTTGATTTCCTTGTGAAATGGACGTTTCGTCCGATGGGGACAATATCACTCTCTAGGGATCAGCACGAGTTCCAATGGAAGCTATATTCCTTACCAGTGGTACCAGTGGCTCGATTGACCTG
>DATGFK010000855.1:0-6114 GCA_035309185.1 Aggregatilineales bacterium | reverse complement strand
CCCATTCAAGAATTCGGCTCAGGCGTTGCCTATGAGATCCAACCCGTCAAAACGGAATATGATTTGGGGTGGATACCCCTTCCGTTTCAAGATTGGCGTACCCTAGTGGATGAAAGCTATTCGTTCCAGAAAGCGAACTTTGGAGGCAATCTTTATTTAGGTGAAGCCCATAACCCGTTATACGTCAATTCACTCTATATCAGGCGCACAGATATAAGGGGGAGATTTACCATTAATTGTTCTGTCCTATGCGATTTTGAATTTCAAAGCGACTTTGACAACGAAGAGATTTTGGTAAAGGGAGAGGTGGCTTTTGAGGGACTGGTAATTGACAGCAGACGGGTCAATTTTGATTTGAAAAATAAGGTAGCTCTTCGCGAATATCTTGCTCAATACGTGACGATTGACGGTTACGATTTAGATCCAATTGAAAACGGGGTTTATCGTACTTTCCCGCCGAATATCTCGTAGGGGTCGCTCGCGAGCGACCCGCTTACGCGATACATTCCCGCCAAATCCTTACATCTGGGCGCGCTGGATCAGGATGACCTGGTTGCCTTCGTCATCCTGGATGATTGCCTGCGTGCCCCACATCTGTTTTTCCGGTTCCAATACAAACTTCACGCCTTTGGCTTTCAGCTCGTCGTGGACTTTGCTCATGTCGGTCACATCAAGGGTAATCGCCTGCGATTTGCCCACAACGTTTCGGTAGTGTTCCCAGTTCTCGTCAAGCTTGTACAGGATCATCTCGGTGTAAGAGCCTTTGGGCGCCACGGCGACCCAGCGTGATGGCCCCATTGGCATGTCGCTGCGAAGTTCCAGGCCTACCTTGTCAACCCAGAATGCTTTTGCCTTGTCCTGATCGTTGACGAACAGACAGACGGTACCGATTGCCTTAAACATAAGCTACGTCCTTTCGACGGGTGATGGAAAGGCACAGTTTAGCACGTATGTTCGATATGGGCAATCCGATCCTGACATCGCCGGTTTTACGGCGACAGTTGGTTCAGATCGCGCGAGAACTGCGTCCGCAGCCGAATGTTTTCCAGTTATCTCTGCGGAGGGGGTGGGATTCGAACCCACGGTGCAGGTTCGCTGCACAACGCTTTTCGAGAGCGTCCCATTCAACCACTCTGGCACCCCTCCAATAGACTAAATTGTTTTCTAGTGACGCTGGCCTTCCGCCCGTAACCTCGCGAAAAAAGCAACCAGCAGCGCCGCCGCTTCCTCAGCCAGGATGCCTTGCGTCACAGTCACGTGATGGTTGAGCCGGGGATGGTTCAACAGTTCGATGATGCTGCCTCCCGCACCGGCTTTTGGATCCGCAGTGGCGAAGAACAAAGTGGGCAGCCGGGCCAACACCATCGCACCCGCACACATCGCGCACGGCTCCAGAGTGCAGTAGAGGGTTACATCGTCGAGCCGCCAGTGCTGGATTGCGCGGGATGCTTCGCGCAATGCGATCATTTCCGCGTGCGCGGTTGGGTCACGATCTACCTCGCGGCGATTATGGCCTCGCCCGATCACCTCGCCTCGCAGGACTGCAATCGCGCCAACTGGCACATCCTCGTGCGCAGGGGCTAACGCAGCTTCTTCGAGCGCCAGGCGCATCCAGGCGACATCATCCATCACACGGCGAAGTATAACATGACCCAGGCCCAGTGTGAATAGCGATTTTCAGGCTATCAGTGTCCCGAATTGTCTACTGATTTTCCAACCACTGCGGCAGCGCTGTGATGTCTGGCAATAATGTCACCACGCCCGCCTGTTCAAGCAGCGCCGCGCGGGCTTTTTGCGCCATTTCACCGCGCACCCCCGTAAGGACGCCGACGCAGCGGCAGCCCGCCGCGTGTGCCATGATCACGTCGCTGGTCGAATCGCCCACCATGATCACGTTGGGTCTCGATTGCCGTTGAAAGGAATCATCCAGCAGTTCACGCGCGGTGCAGTCCGGGTGGATTGCACGCAGCAGCGAGAGAGGATGGGGCTTCGCCAGGTTCGGCACGCCAAGCTGCGCCTCTGTTTGCCGCACAACATCCAGCGTTCCAAACCGGTTCGGATCAAAATAACTTAACAAATTGAGCGTGCCTAAAGCATCGTTCAGCTCATCGAGCGGACGCCCGGTTGCCGTACCTAGCGCGTAGCCAGCAGCCTTGAGCATGCGCAGCGTGGCCTCAATGTCAGCCGCCGGGATTACCGTGCCATCAAGGAGCGGCGGGGCGTCGAATTCCCGTATGGCCTCACCGGAATAGAACCGCTGGAAGCGCGCATGTAAGTACCACCACAGCGGCCCATCCACGGCCAGAAGATCGCTGGCCCCTACGTGAAGACCATTGGCGCCAATTGCCTGTTTCAAGCGATCTCCTGCGGCTTGCACGAGCGCTTTCCCGCCTACGGAAGCCTGGTCGGCCAGAAAGGCTTCGAGCGCATTCGGCCACGGCGCTGGAGCGCGCAGCGATTGGCGGACGTGAGAGAGCAGATCGTTTGTATCGCTCACGGTCAAACTCGTCGAGTGGGAACCTGTCTCACGGGGCAGCGCCGCCATGTAGATGCAAGCGAGTACAAAGGTGATGTCCCAGTTGGAGTTGACTGCACGATCCTTCAGCACGTAGATCAGCTCATCGGACGCGACGACCAGCCGGGCCGCAGGATCATGAACGGCATCAGGAAATGCACTGTGCAACCCAAGTGTGTGCGTTACCAATTCCCAGATCGTGAGGCGGGCACAGGCCCAGTATTTTTCCTCGGTTGTAATGACGCCGTCCATGTCGAAGACGATGGTATCTATGCTCACGGCAGCACTTCAGCCTTCAATATTATTCAACACGCGGTTGAGCAAGTTCAACTCGCCGCCATCGCTGTGCAGGCCCATTTCTACGGCGTAGCACAGTCCCAGCATGGCATCCAGCGGCGGGAATCGCTGTGAATCGGTCAGGTTCATCGTCAACAGTGGACAGCACATCAAAGCCAGTTTCAAATACTCTCGCCAGTCGGCAGGAAGCTGATCCTGGCGGCGCAGTTCGCCCACAAGCGGCTTCAATACCCGTTCCATTTTGCTGGCAAAGAAGACACGGCGGCTGCCTGAGGGCGTATGATCATGCGCGACGTGGATGGTGTGTCCATCATCGGTGGCCCGCATCCAACAGGTCTCTGCCACTTCTTCCGGATGGTACATCCAGGTGGCGAAAACGTTATGGAACAGCGGCTTGGCTAGGTCTAGCAATGGATGATGCCGCCCACCAAAGGCTGGATCGAAATAGACCATGCCCTTTGGACTATAAAAAACGTTGCCGTTGTGGGCATCGCCATGCCCGACGATGGAAGGCCCTGCGCGCTGCGGACGCAGGACGATCCGCGCCTGGGTGATGGCTTCGGCCAGCGTGCGACTGTAGTGGGCGCCGTTTATTTCCCACTGGCGTTTGCAAAGATCATCCCAGGCAAGATGAATTCCCGGCAGCGCAATCATCTGGTCGGCATAAAACGCAGCATAGCGTGCGTCCAGGCGGTGGTGGAACAACTGGTGAATGGCCGCCTGAGAGGCATCCTCGGACGACTGTTTTTCCAGAGTGCGCAGGTAAATAGTCAACAACTGGTCGTCGGCCTTGTACTGCGCGGCGGCAACTTTGGGCATATCGTGGCGCTGGCCTGCTTCCATCTCCTGCATCACGTCGAACAACGACGGCCAGTCAATCACGTCATAGATCAGGAATTGCCTGCCGTACTCTGTCGAGGCGTATCGGGGCAGAATGACCGGGTAGCCTGCCTGCGACAGCAGTGTCGCATTGTAATATTCGTCAATCACGCTGCCGGGTTCGACGTGAGTTTTGTAGAACAATTGACTGCCATCAGAGAGCGTCAGGAAGCCATTGAACGAATTGAGCGATACGGCCAATGGTCGCAGTTCAGCGGCGTTCACGTCAAGATCGGGGAACGTCTCGCGCACGAAGGCCAGCAGCAGCGACTCCGCCGAGGCTTTATCGCTGAACTGGAGCGCCTGGATACGTTGGAGGCGCGTGTCGCCAGCCTGGATGCCCATGCAAGTGCCTTATACCTTTCGCCCGATGATTTCATCGCGCTTGCGGATCGCCATCGCGTGGGCCGGGAAGCCTTCATAATCAGCCAGGGTCGCGGTCACATCGGCCAGCGCCGCGTAGCCTTCCCGGTTGAGGTAGCCGATCCCGCTGCGCTTCAGAAAATCCCACACGCTGACTGACGAAAACGAGCGGGCAAAGCCCCCAGTGGGTAGGATCGCATTCAGGCCCAGGCAGTAATTGCTGGTGGGAATAGGGGTATATGGCCCCAGCAGAATTTCGCCTGCGTTGCGGATACGGTTGAGGGTGCTGAACGGATCGTCGGTCAGGATTTCGAGATGTTCCGGCGCATAGTCATTGATGAACTGGATCGACTCATTCAGGCTTTCAGTGATCATTATGCCGCCGTAGGAACCCAGGACATTTTCGATGAATTTCCGACGCCACTCGGGAAGTTCACTCATATATTCGCGGATGTGCTTTTCTGCCTGTACCGCAAGGTCACGGCTGTGCGTGACCAGCAGCGCCGCCGACTCGGGGCCATGCTCAGCTTCGACCAGCAGATCGAGCGCGGCAAGGCGCGGATCGGCATTTTCGTCACACAGGATAATCGATTCGCTCGGCCCGGCAGGCAGCCCAACGTCCACCGTGCCGTACAGCAGTCGCTTGGCGGCGGACACATAGCTGCTGCCCGGTCCGACGATCTTACTCACCCTCGGCAGCGTTTGAGTCCCGAAGGCCAGGCCCGCCACGGCCTGCATTCCGCCGACGGCATAGACTTCATCAACCCCGGCCACGGAAGCAGCCACCAGCGAAGCCGCGTCCGCCTTGCCGTGCGGGTTGGGCGGCGTCACGACCACCACGCGCTCGACTCCCGCCACGCGGGCCGGGACGGTCAGCATCAGCATGACCGACGGGAACGAACCCTTGCCACGGGGCACGTAAAGGCCTGCGCTGGCAACCGGGGTGATCTTTTCCCCGGCCATAATTCCAGGCTTGACCTCCATAAACCACATGGGTTCCGGCATTTGTTCTTCGTGAAAACGCCGGATGTTGTCGTGTGCCTGCTCGATGGCATCTACCACCGCCGGGCCGACCTCGTCGCGGGCACGGTCAAAGTCCTCCCGGCTGGCGCACAGGTTTTCAACAGCATAATCGGGCGCGTCGAACTTGCGCGTATACTCGACCAGCGCGTTGTCGCCCTCCTGGCGCACTCGTTCAATGACGGCCTGTGCGGTAGGAAGCAGCGAAGCAATATCTTGTTCGGCGCGACGCATCACCGTCGCCAGTTCGTCCTGGCTCAGCTTCGCCAGTTCTCGAACACGGATCGCGACTTTTTCACTCATAGGATTCTTGGGATCTCCATGATGTGGCTTACAGCGTGGGGAATTGGGTAGAGGCGCATGGGAAACGTATACGATCTACGAATGCGCCTGCTTGAATCTATATGTTATGGGTGCAAGTGTACCGCTTAGTGTGCAGCGGCGGCAACGAATTCTGGCACGCCCTGGATGTACCCCTGCGAGAGCAGCAATTCCGCGTTGAGGATAGCGCCCCCTGCCGCGCCACGGATTGTATTGTGCGAAAGGGCAACAAATTTCACGTCCAGGATCGGGCACTCGCGCAGTCGCCCAACAGTCGTCGTCATGCCACGCCCCGCCTCACGATCCCGGCGTGGCTGCGGACGATCAGCCTCGTCGGTATAAACCAGGATGGGGTCAGGTACACTGGGCAAATGGCGGGCCATCACGTGTGGCTGAAAGCTCGTCCACGCTTCACGAATAGCAGCCAGGGACGGTTTGCGCTCAAAGCCTACCGATACGCACACCAGGTGCGAATCCAGCACGGCAACGCGGTTGCAGGAGGCGCTGATGGTCGTGTCCAGCATCGCAATGCTATCCCCGGCCAGGCGACCCAGGATTTTGCGCGGTTCGCTTTCCACTTTGTCCTCTTCGCCGCCGATATACGGCACGACGTTGTCGAGAATGTCCAGTGATGCCACACCAGGATAACCGGCGCCGCTGATAGCCTGCATACTGACGACGCTGACTTTCTTGATGCCGAATTGAAGCAGCGGCGCCAG
>DATGFK010000854.1:0-8082 GCA_035309185.1 Aggregatilineales bacterium | reverse complement strand
CATGACAGTAATCGGCTGGCTGCGAGCGGTCAGCCCCTGCGTATTCATGGCCTCGGCATACAGGACGTAGGATTGGCCGACCTGCGCCGGAACGGGCCAAACCAGGCTGGCAACCGATCCATTGGGGATGGCTGACCCTAGCGCCTGCTGAGGGCCACCGCCTCCCGCCACGTAAAAGGTCACAGTGGAGTCCGCTTGAACGCCGTCTACCTGTACTGTCACCGCCGTACCCACGGCAACCTCGAAGGCCGGTGGATTGCCTTTGCCGAGCACAGAAGGGTTGACCGTTAGACTGCCGATGGTGGGGCTTCCGCCGCTGCTGAGGGATTGATTCTGTGCCCCGCCAGCCATCACCAGGGTTGGAATGTTCGAGGATTGCGAATCGGTATTGGATGCCAGCGTTGGTACACTGGCAACGCTGCTGTTTGCTGTCGGCGTAGGCGCGGCGGCAGTGGGTGTAGGGAGCGGGCCAGTCCCGGCAATGCTGCACGCCAGGGTAGCCAGGGAAAGCGCGGCTGCAACGACAAAGATAGGATTCTTCATACGGTTTTAAGGTATTCGCGAATGGCAATGGCGGCGCTGGCGCCCTCGCCCACGGCGCTGGCGACCTGCTTGGTGCTGCCGACACGGCAGTCGCCCGCCGCGAAAACGCCGGGCGTACTGGTTTCCATATTGAACGGCACCCGATCCGGTTTTTCGACGCCATGCACAAGATCGTGTCCGGTCAGGATGAAGCCGCTGTCGTCCATTCTTACAGCGCCTTTCAGAAAGTCGGTGTTGGGCTTCTGGCCGATGAAGACGAAAGCTGCGCTCGTCGCCAGTTTCTCCGTATTGCCATCCTGGGCATAGACGACATGCGTAAGCTTGCCACTTTTGCCTTCAATGGCAGACACTTTGGCGTTGAAGGTGATGCTGACGTGCGGATCCGTCGTGACCGAATCGACGGCGGTCTTGCTGGCCGTGAGTTCAGGGCCGCGCACCAGCATGTTGACGTGATTCACGAATTTAAGCAGATGCAACCCTTCTTCGGCGGCACTGTTCCCGCCTCCGATGACGGTCACATTGTCTGCGCCCTTGTAGAAAGGCCCATCGCAGGTGGCGCAGTAATGCACGCCTGCGCCGATGTAGTCTTCTTCGCCAGGCACACCCATCCGGCGGTACGACGCGCCAACGGCGATCAATACCGCATAAGCATGAATGTGAGTGCCATCGCTCAAGTCAACTGCCCGGCAGCCTTCTTCGTCCGGCTCGACGGTAGCCGCTTCTTGCGCCTGTAAAATTTCGACGTTAAAGCGGCGCGCTTGCTGTACCAGTCGCTCCGAGAATTCCGTCCCCGAAACGCCATCGGGGAAACCGGGGAAGTTATCCAGCCCGGCGGTCAGACTGGCCTGACCCCCCAGTCCGCTGCGTTCGATAACCAGCGTATCAATTCCCTCGCGCGCGGCATAGATCGCTGCCGTCAAGCCGCACGGGCCACCGCCGATCACGATGAGATCGTAGACCATCATTTTGGGCTTGCTTTGCAAGCCGAGCTTGCCCGCCAGTTCCGCATTGGTCGGCTCGACCAGGAACGATCCATCCTCGAATACTATGGTGGGGATAATACGTTTGCCGCCGTTTTTGTCTTCCACAAAAGCGCGGCCCTCAGCGCTTTCGTCAATATCTACCCAGTTGTAGCGGACAAGCTGCTCGGCCAGAAAGCGTTTGGAACGGCGGCAGTCCGGACACCACGGCGCGCCGTATACGGTGATCTTTGCGTGTTCGTCAACCAATGTTTAAGCCCTCGTCATAATCACGGTGATCCGTGCGAAGCCTCGGCAAGCAATTTCTCCACAGCGGCAATGTTCAACCTCTTCTGCTCATCATAGCAGCGGTGCGCTGATGGGCTGAAGTATTGATGCTGCTGGAGAAATTCCAGTTGATAGCTGAACCATGCCTTATCATCATAGATGCGGCCAAATTGAGAAAACTCCTGCCGCAATGCACTTTCGTGTTTCAAAAAATCTTTGTGACCCAGGGTACTCAGATCAGCATCCGCTATGATGCTTTCAAGTTGTGTGTGGGGCGTTTGGGGCAAGCGAGTCGCCATAATGATGCCGGAGATTACCTGGATGTGTTGTGGACTATAGTTCAATTTTGGCAAAATATCTTGCGCCATCCTTACGGCAATCACTTCATTGTCGTCGTGGCGTTCGAGGTATCCCAGATCGTGGAACCAGGCTGAGGTGGACAGCAGCGCCAGATCGTCCGCTGAACAGCCCTCCAGCGCGGCCAGTTGTTCGGCTGCTGGAACCACATGGTCGCGCGTGTGGCCGATGCCATGATAGGTCAGGACAGGTGGTAGTTCCTGCAAGCGGCCCAGGGCATACGCTTTTGCACGCTCAAAATCAGGTTTTGCGCTGTTATTGGTCAATTCAGCAAAGCCTTTTGCCAGGGCGTTGCACTCAACTGCCCTGGCACGTGATCATGGCCGGATATGGCCTGGAACTGAAAGCAGACTTTACAAATATCTTGCGCTCGCCATGCACAGTAGGGCGACGAAGATAATGCCCATCGCCCAGCGCGTAAACTGGAATACCTTCTCCTGCGTTTCAGCAACTTGCGTCATCAGTTCCGCCGGGGGATTGGCGCCCGCTGCGGCGATCTGCTTGCCCAGGGCCATCATTTTATTGGCCTGGCGGCCTGCGCCTGCCCCGCCGATAATGACGCCCGCAATTCCAAAAAGTCCGCCTATGGCAAACACAATCCCCGACGTTGTTGAAGCAAAACCGGGAATCTTCGCCATATCCCATACGTACAGGATAATCCCGGCCAGGACGGTAAGTCCTCCGGATGCGGCGATGATCATCCCGTAGCGTCCATTGCCGAAGATGCCTTGCAAAATGATCCCGCCTTGTTTCCCGGCGGCTTTGATGGCCGGTTCAACAATCAAGACGCTGAATGCCGCAAATCCAAGCCAGAATACCGCGCCAACGATATGTACGACACGAATCACGTCAAAGAGTAGATTTCCCAAGTCCATACTGTCCTCCAGTTAAAAGAGCGAATCAACCAAAGCTAGATTCCGGCTACCCGTACCGCGTTACTTGTTCGCAGTCGCCGGGCCAAGCACATACGCCATGACGTCGGCGATGTCCTGCGGCGAAAGTTTAGCGGCGTACTGGTTGTACATGATGTTGCCAAAGCCGGGTACGACGTAGAATCCGGGCGAGACTACATGCTGATAAACGTAATCGCTGGCGGACATTCCGCTCACGCGAGTACCAGCCCTATCGGCAAGGCCGCCCAATCCCGGCCCTACTTTTGTCGTGCTATCCAGGGTATGACAGGTTGCGCAGGCTGGCGCATCAGCTTTGCCATTGTTAAATATCTGCTCGCCACGGGCAAGATCGCCCTGGATGGTTGCACTCAGCGTTGGCGTGTTGGGCTGGCTGGGCGCGCAAGCGCACAGCACGACCATTATACTAAATATGACCAGTAGCAAGGTGAATTTGTGACTCACGTTCGGTTTTCTCTCCGTCGTCATCTTACAGGATAATCAATTTGCTGCCAAGTCGGCTGGAAACTCACGGTGGATTATACGAAAATCGCAGCGTCAGGTTTCGCGAGGCGCCAGTGGGCGATAGACAACCTGGGTGTAGACTGCGCCGGACGGCTTCAAGTCACTGCGCATGAGGCTGACGCCTTCAACCTGCCAGTGGGCCAGGCTGGCAGCTTCAATGGCCTTTACGGATTGGCCGAGCGCGGCCAGCGCTGGCCGTGAAGCGTCATCGTGCGCCCGTCCCAGCGTCAGATGCGGGCTGAAGGCGCGATCATCTGTTGGAAAGCCTAGCGGCGAGATTGCCCGCTCAACCGCATCGTGCAACGCCTGGAGCACGGCGATCTCGCCGCCGCAGCCTGCCCAGATCACGCGCGGCCTGCTGTAATCTGGGAAACAACCTGCGCCCTGGATGCTCAATTCAAATACCCTGTGGCCGTCCACGGCGGCACTGAGCGCCGTAATGATCTCTTCCTGGCGGTTGGCGGAAACTTCTCCGAGAAATTTCAGGGTCAGGTGAATGCCCTGGACAGCGCTCCACCGAACAGCTCGTGACGTGTCGTTGGCCTGTAAACGTTTCTGCAATGAGGTCAACGCATCGAGGGCCGGGCTGGGCAGTTCGAGCGCAATAAACAATCGCATGGATTCAGGGGCCATAGGCATCCCATCCCAGCATGGCTGCTTTGTGACTTGAAGCGCAGGATAGCCCGCTTTACTGAGATGGGCAAGTCGCCAGGGACATGGAACCGATTTGCCAAGTTTGTTTTTCGCCTGAATAATCATGTAGGTGATATGATGACTCTTGATGGCCTCGTGCGTGGTTCTAATTCGACAGGATTCGAGGAAGTATGCCTCTTCGAGAGCGGCGCGCCCTGATCCTGGATCAGGAAGAAAGCAACCGTATGTTGCTTGAATACGCGATGGCGATGGGACGCATAGATTTTGACGAGGCAGACAATGCCAGGTCATTGTTGGAGCTGTGGAAACCCGGCGACTATCTTTTTGCTTTTTTGAACACAGAGATCAGGGACATGGACGGGCTGAGCCTGGTCAGCAGAATGCGCCGGGAGGACCCGAACATCGCCATTGTGATATGCAGCGCCAACGACGATCCGCTTTACATCAGCGCAGCCGTCGGGGCCGGTTGCGATATGTACCTGATCAAGCCCTATTCCCTGGACATGTTGATGACCCTGATGAAGATTCTCGATGCCGATAATCTTCGATCAGCATCCAGCGTGTTAATCATTGATGACCAGCAGCGCCCTCGATGGGAGATGCGCTCCTGACGAGTCCGTACTCGACTAGACGTCCGCAGTCCGGTTTACCGGCACTTCCACCGACGTGGGCGCCGGAGGCATCGGGATCGGCTGTTGGGCCGCCTGTGCAGGCTCTTCAGCGGCCTGATTCAATTCGGCCCTGGCCTGCTGGATGGCCGCTTCCGCCCGTTCACGCATGGCCTGGCGCTCTGTTTGTAGCTTATTGATGCCATTGCGCACGACGGTGAGTGTCTTCAGAAGGTGATTTTCCAGTTCAGTCAGCACCTCAAGGACGTACACATCAGCGTCGTTGCGGATGACTTCGGCGTCCTGGCGCGCCTGCTCGATGATGTTCGCTGCACGGTTCTGGGCAGCTTGGACAATCGGATCGCGTTGAATGAGGGTATCACTCTTGTCGCGGGCAAGGTCAATGATTCGGCTGGCTTCTTCATTGGCCTGTGCCAGCAGGCGCTCTTTCTGGTTGACGATTCGCAGCGCTTTGTCCACTTCTTCTGGGACAGAGATCCGCATCTGATCAATAATTTCGAGTGCGCGCTCTTCATCTACCATCGTATAGCGGCTCATGGGGATGTGACGACCCTCGTCAATCAAGTCCTCCAGCCGATCTACCAGATGTTGAATGTCCATCGCAAAAATCCCCCGTGCATTTATTCTACCATCAGTCTGCAAGACTGATCACATAATCAGTTCCCGCACTATGATGTTTGGGGTCGCTAAACCTCGCAGACAGGGCTGCCGCGACCTCTGGCGAAACCATTGTGGAGACATCGCCACCAAGGGAGGCGATTTCCCGCACGGTGCTGGAACTGAGAAACAGGTGACGCTCGTCGGCGATGAAGTTTACCACTTCAATCTCCGGGGCCAAGCGGCGGTTAGCCAGTGCCATGCGAAATTCTAACTCAAAGTCAGAAAAAACACGCAAGCCACGAATAATAGCCAGCGCCCCGACCTGTCGTACATAGTCTACAGTCAATCCGCGGTATTCCGCAACCCTGACGTTGGTCACTCCTTGGAGGGAGGACTTGACCATCGCTACGCGCTCTTCTGCGGTAAAGACAAGATGCTTGGCCGGACGCGCGTATACAGCCACGATCACCTCATCGAAAACGCGCGCCGCACGAGTGGCAATATCAATGTGACCGTAATGCGCGGGGTCGAAAGAGCCGGGATAGACGGCACGGCGAGGCTCAGACATAGTTGCTCCTCATTCGAGACAATAAAGTAAGATCACTGCCGGGAAGGCAAAAAGAGGCGTCATTTTTCGCGAAGATAAATGATCCCCTTGATAAGGTCTTTGTTCACTTTGAAGACTTGCAAGTCAGGTGGTGCCCCGGTGGCAAGGATGTAGTGCGCATCAGTCTCGTCAATGAGCAGCAGTCGCTCCGTGATGTCTGGCGTACTCACTGGGATTCCCATGTGTGACAGGAGCATAACATTGGCCTCGTCGGCGGCCAATTTGATTGCTACGGGGATGCCCATGCCGATAGGGTCAAGATTTCGCGGGTCACCATATAAATAGGCGGCGTAAAAATAGATTTGGGCTACAAACGTCAAAAATGCAATGCCTGCTCCAAAACCAATGAGGAGAACTGTTAGACTGCCATCGCCAAGTCCGCCGAGGAATAGACGAAAAGCAACATAGACTGGAAAGAAATAAGCAAACGCACTTAGACTAACATATACTGCTTCAGCACCAAAACGTCGCCGCCAGCGGGAATTCCACCCTCTTTTTTCAAAAGCCCACAATCCGAACAATGCGAGACAAGCTAAAAGTGAAAATGCTCCCAGCCCTAAAGTTGAGCTAGGAGTTGCGCTGATCACAAGAAAAATGGTGGTTAAAATTGCAGAACAGACCATCACGATTAGCGTCGTCACCAGATAGATCAAGCCTACCACCAGGTACTTCACGCGAAGTACCTGGTACTCAGTGATCCCATAGCGCGCCAGGTGCAGGTTGACGATCAGCCCGCCGACCACGTAAGCCGAACCGAGGATCAGCGCGCCAATCGTCGTGATGTTCTGAAGTACCTGGGCGTCCATTGTAGTATTTCCTGTTGGGCAACAACGATACGGTTAACTGAAGTCGGCGCCGGTGCGATCACCAAATGTCTCACGCAGACGTTCGCGCAGGGCAGCATGTTCGGGTAAGGCCAGGTCTGGGTCTTCTTCGTAAAGCGTCCTGGCCTCGGTCTGGGCCTCTTCGACGAGTCGCGGATCCATATACTCGGTGAGGTAAGCCTGACCGCCACTCTGGCGCGTGCCAAGCATATCGCCCGCGCCGCGCATTTTCCAATCCATCTCAGCCAGCACGAAGCCATCGGTTGTGGCTTCCATCGCCTTTAAGCGGGCATTATCGTCGTCAGTTTTGTCCGGGATGAGGAGGCAGAAGGAGGCATGTTCCCCACGCCCGACACGTCCACGGAACTGATGCAACTGCGCCAGGCCAAAACGATTGGCTCCTTCGACCAGCATCACGCTGGCGTTCGGAACGTCTATGCCGACTTCCACTACCGAAGTGGATACCAGGATGTTGATTTCGCCCCGGCTGAAAGCCGCCATGACCTCGTCTTTTTCGGCAGGCGACATGCGTCCGTGGAGCAGTCCGACTTTGTAACGGTGGAAGACCTCCTGCTGCAAGCGTTCGTATTGCTCCACAGCAGAACCAACTTCGGCCAGAGCCTCGCTCTCGGATTCTTCGACCAGGGGGTAAACGATGAATGCCTGGCGTTCTTTTTCAAGCTGCGCTTCAATAAATGAGTAGGCGCGTTCCCGTTCGTTGGGCTGCACGATCATGGTGTCCACCGGCGTGCGGCCCGGCGGCATTTCGTCGAGTATCGTCAGGTCAAGGTCAGCGTGAACGGTCAGGGCCAGTGTACGCGGAATCGGCGTGGCCGTCATGATCAGCACGTGGGGATTGACTCCCTTGCCGCGCAGCCTGCCGCGCTGCTCGACGCCAAAGCGGTGCTGTTCGTCTATGATTGCGATGCCCAGGTGCGCAAAGTTGACTTCGCCTTCGATGAGCGCGTGTGTGCCGACAATGACATTGACGCTCCCTTCGCCCAGGCCCCACAAAATCTCCGCGCGCTCCTGCGGTGTCGTCGCGCCGGTCAGCAGCTTCACGTTGATGGGCGCAGCCATCGGTACCGCGGCGAGGATTCGGCTGAGACTCTGGTAATGCTGTTCGGCAAGGATTCCAGTAGGCGCCATGAGCGCAGCCTGATAGCCATTGGCTACGGCCATCGCCATACTGGCTGCGGCTACGAT
>DATGFK010000853.1:0-5365 GCA_035309185.1 Aggregatilineales bacterium | reverse complement strand
GGTGCGCGGCTCCCTGTACGATGAGGAAAGCCTCCACCAGGCTATGATTGGCGTCCATACGGTATTCCACCTGTCCAGCGCGCAGTGGTGGGGTCACCGCCGTGACCTGGAAAGGATTGACGTCCAGGGGACACGCAACGTCATCACGGCGGCACGTTCGGCCCGCATCGGGCGGCTGGCAATTGTGAGCCATTTAGGTGCGGCTCCCTCGTCGGCCTATACGCTCATGCGGATCAAGGGCCAGGTGGAAGACCTGGTCAAGGCCAGCGGGCTTGCTTACACCATTTTCCGCAGCGGAGTCGTGTTTGGGCCGGAGGACAGTTTCGTCAACGGAGTAGCTATGCTGCTGCGGGCCAATCCCGTGATCTTCTTCCTGCCCGGCGCTGGCGAAAATTTGTTACACCCGATCTACATTGACGACCTGGTTGAAGCTCTGATTCGCAGTATGGAAAACCTCAACACCGTGGATCAGACGCTCGAATTTGGCGGGCCGGAGTATGTGTCCTTTCAGGAGATGGTGCGGACGATCATGCGCGTCACCTCTGCCCAGAGGATGCTATTTGAGCTGCCTCCCTATTTCTTGCGCAGCGTCATCTCCGCGACCAACCGGCTGCTGCCGCGCTGGCCGATGACGCCTCAATGGCTGGATATCCTGGCGACCAATCGAACGGCGCCATTGGGCAACATGCCAGATATTTTCGGCGTGCATCCTGCCCGTTTCGAGGATACGATTGTGACCTACATGCGTGGACGGCACTATCTGCCGCAGTTGATGCGGACGACACTGCGGCGGCGTCCAAGCGTCCGGCAGGTTTAGCGGTAAAGGGGAGATTCGGGAAACGTTCTCATGGAACTGACGAATATTGAAATTCGCGCCCTGAGCGAACTAGATGAATTGGCCCAGGTAGAAGCGATCCAGCAGGTAGTGTGGCCCGATCCGACGGCCACTGTATACCGCAATTTTCTGCTCAACATGGTGCGCAACGGTGCGTTGGTGCTGGGCGCGCTTGAAGACAAGAAAATAATCGGATTTCTCCTGTCGTACCTGGGCATCGAAAGCCCTGGCGCACAGCGCCCGGCAATGGCGAACCTCAAACTGGTCTCGCAGCGTATGGCGATCCTTCCTGCGTACCGGGATCGTGGCATTGGCTATGAGCTGAAGCTGGCCCAGCGGCGCTTTGCAATCGAGCAAGGCATCCGGCTGATTACCTGGACTTATGATCCGCTCCTGGCGCGCAATGCGCATCTGAATATCCGCAAATTGGGCGGCATCGTCCACGATTACTGGCGAGATTTCTACGGCACGGCACCCTCGGCCCACGTGACCCTGGGATCATCGGATCGCCTCCTGGTCGAGTGGTGGGTGACAGGCAACCGGGTCGAGCAGCGCATGACCGGCAAGCGCGGCGGGCTGGTACTGGAACAATACACGTCGGCCAACGCGACGGTCTTGAACCCGACGACCATCGGAGCCTTGGATCTTCCGCGCCCGGCGGAGCGCATCGTGCGGCCCCAGGGCATGGTAGCCCTGGTCGAAATTCCTGAAGATTTCCACGCGATCATCGCCGCCGACCAGGGGCTGGCGCGCGCCTGGCGGGGTCACAGCCGTGGCATAATCGAGCAGACACTGGCCTCCGGCTACACGATTACGGATTTTGTGCGCGGCAGCTTTGAGGGACGTTCGCGTGCATTTTACGCCTTGAGCATGGCCGATGCGCCATCCAGTGGATTCAGCCCGAATTAAGCGGAGTACGGAGGGTATTTGGCACGATTGACCTCACTCCCTTCCCTTATCTCGAAATTCGGGATAGGGGAACTTGACTCATGGCTCCAAGATTGTCTTTCTGCTTTACACCATCAAATGTCAAGCTCTTCGATCTCAGGGCCATCCATTGCTTGCCTGACTGCCTTGAAGAGGTCATTGGGGACATGTGGCGCCAAGTCTTCAATCGTCTTGAAGACCTGTAACGAGTAGTCGCCAGACTCTTTGAAAGTTTCCCAGTCCCAACCGAAGCCCATTATCTTCAGCAATATCCCATTTCTAACGCCCCAATTCTTCGGATTGCCCCAGTAATCTGGGTCTCCCTCTGAGAAGTCCCAATCCGGGATGGTTCGCGTGTGCAAAGCATATTGATTCCCGGCTGTGATGTACACGCTCAGGATTTCGGTTCCCTCGTCATTGTTCGTTGGTTGAAGCCACCGGACAAGGAGTTGTCCTACGAAACGCTTGCGCCGATGCGCGCCAGTCCGGTTCACAATGACGGTGACTTCCTGTAATCCGCGCTGGGCAGACAATTCTGTGTTGTTAGACGATTGGGATTGCATCACTTTTGTCTCCTTCAGATCATTCCCGACATTTCGCGTCAGCGGTTCTCGGCGCCTCTAGGCGGAGTCGAGTTGCCGTCGATTCATTCGTCCTCCAAAGCTACGGTGGGTCACTCGACTATTTGTCCGGCCATGAAAGGAGACGAGCGCCACGCGGCCCAGGCCGTTGAACATTTCAAGTGGGGCACCTGCCGGGGCGAAGAGACCTTCCCCGACCGGGACAAGTCGTCGCGGCGGCGCCTGCACCTGGCCGCCGGTGAAACGGTTATAGATGCGAGCCTGTGCGGCGTCGAGCGGCTCAAACGTCATGGTCTCTTCGAGCTGGCCGTCTATCGCTTTCACGTCCACGCGGAGCTGGTTCGAGCGGTAGGTGCCCTCATACGCGCTCAGATCGGAGACTTCAATGACGGACGAGACCACGCTGGGAGCAGCCAAGCCGAGGTAGTCACGCAGCAGCCACTGGGCCAGCCGATCCGTGAGGGCGGCAGCGCCCCCGGCATTGCCGAATGCGGCGAAGGCAAAATCGTGTTCAGGGACGATGATCAAAGCCGCTGCGCCACCGGGCGAGGCGCCCCCATGATAAAACACAGGCGTCTCCCCGAATGCGAGAAACGGCCAGCCGAGTCCCATCACCGAGATGTTCGGCGTGCCCATGTCGAAGGTCTTTGTGCGCATCTGCCGGGTCAGTTCGGCGGAGAGCACGCGCTCACCTGATGGCGCGACGCCGTCGGCGAGGTGCGTGCGCGCGAACGCCAGGAGGTCGGCAATCGTCACAATCGGCGTGCTGCCGCAGGCTGACCACGTCTCAGGCAACATGAACATCTCGGTTCGCCGGATTGCCTTAGTGGCGGGGTCGAAGAAGTGACCAACTGCCGTCCGGCGCAAGATCGCCTGCTCCGCCGACGTAGACGAGGCGTCCATTCCAACGCAGCGATAGATTTCGCGTTCGAGCAAATCGTGATAGGACTGGCCTGTCACCACTTCGATCAGCCGCCCCGCCACCAACATCCCCGCGTTTGAGTAGCTGGCGTACTCGCCGGGTTCGAAGAGCGTTCCGCAATGCGCACCAAGTTGGGCGAGGTAATACTTCAGGGCATCACGGCCCTTGACCTCGTCCGGCCAGAAGAAGTCGCCGTCAATCCCGTTGGTATGATTGAGCAGGTTCCGCACGCGGATGTCCTGGGCATTGGCGGGGGGAACGAGCGTAAACTCCGGCAGGTAGCGCGTCACGCGCTCGTCAAGATCGATCTGGCCGCGTTCCACACACTGAAGCACCAACGTCGCCGTGAATACCTTCGTGATCGAACCCATCAAATAGCCGGTATCCTCCGTCATCGGGATGCTGGTAGCGACGTTCGCCAGCCCCGCTGCCACGACTGTCTGCTCGCCCGCGTGGTAAACGCCGGCCAGGTAACCAGGCACGTACCCGGAATTGCAGAGCTGCGCTGCCTCTGTCTGAAGATGCTCCCTGACTGCTTCTAGCATTCCGTCTCTTCCCTCATTTTGTGTTACAATACGATTATCTTGATTGCTAAGCTTGATTACTAAGGATGATCTTTAGATTTAATCTTAGCAACTAAGATATATATATCGTATGGGAAGGTGAAAGAATTGTCAAGCACCCCTTCGGATTCTCGTGAGAAATTGATCGTGGACTTCTTGCGCGAGATCCGGCAGTTTAACAGCCTGGGAGCCTTTTTCTTTCGTGCGGCGGCTGCACAGCTTGGCATGAATGCAACCGATCTTCAGGTGATAGATATTCTGGAAATCACGGGGCCAGCGACTGCCGGTCAGCTCGCAGAACTCACCGGCCTCACTACAGGCGCTATCACGGGGATGATTGACCGGCTGGAAAAGAGCGGATTGGTGCGCCGGGAGAGCGACCCAAACGATGGACGGCGAGTGTTGGTTCGGCTTAGTCCAAGCCAGACAGCCTTGAAGGAAATCGGCCCACTCTTCGATTCTGTCGGACATAAATGGGACGAAATCGCCTCGAATTATGACGATCAGCAGATCGCATTCCTCGTCGGTTTCTTGAAGGCAGGCAATACTGCCTCCAGGGAAGAGATTGCCCAGTTACGGAACGCGCCAAAGGGCGGGCAAAAGGATTTTGTCGCCCCGCTGGAAGGTATCAGCACTGGCCGACTGATCTTTTCGTCAGGCGCGTCAATGCTCAAGCTGCGCGGCCACAGGGAACTCATGGCCCTTTATCAAGGACACTTTGAGGGGACACCCCCAGATGTCAAAGTCGAAGAGGGCATGGTTACGATCCGAAATCGTCGCCGTCTATGGCTCCTGGAGTGGGGGCAACTAGACGCGGAGATCGTGCTCAACACAACGATACCCTGGCAAATCGAAATTCGCGGCGGAGCGGCGGGGGTTACGGCTGACCTGACCGATATAGATTTGACCGCGTTGAACGTCAGCTATGGGATGAGTGAAGTAAAATTAAATCTGCCCGTGCCATCAGCTACCGTTCCACTGCGGATCAGCGGAGGGGCTTCCGAAGTTACTATTCAGCGCCCGGCGAGCATTCCGGCGCGGGTACGCTTTACAGGATGGGCGTCTACGATTGTATTCGATACCGAGGCGTTGGGGGGAATGAGGAATGACCTACGACTCCAAAGCCCTGGCTATGAAGATGCAATCGGGCGCTACGACATTGAAATATCCGGCAATGCAAGCATGATTACCATAAGTTCGGTTTGATCTCAGTCACCTGTGCTGATCTGACGCCGAATTTTGGTTGGCGCATAAATACGCGCTTTTATTCGCCTCAGCCCTCCGGGCTGGCGACGATGAAGACGTGATTCTCGTCCTGCTGGCTTTCAATGGGCGCGAAATCCATGCTCATCGTCCGGACTACCTTCAGGCCAGCCTTGAGCAAAGTCGAGACGATGGCCTGTAGCGGGTAGCCGCGCAGCACATGAACCTCTTCGGCGCGCTGCCAGCCTGACCGTTCGCTGTAACGCAGGATCGTGAAGCGCCGGGTAAGCAGTAACGACTCATAATTGAAGGCGTTCTGTTCGAGAATCAAGAT
>DATGFK010000852.1:0-2365 GCA_035309185.1 Aggregatilineales bacterium | reverse complement strand
CGTCGTGCCCACAGCGCCGATGGGCGTTCCGCCCGACACGAACTGGCCGCAGCGGACGTTGATCGCGCTCAGGTGCCCGTACAGCGTGTACAGGTCTGGCCCGTGCGCCAGCACGATGCTGTTGCCGTAGCCCCAGTTGCTCCACCCGGAGAAGATGACTGTGCCATCGGCGGCGGCAAAGACCGTCGTGCCAGTCGGCGCGGCCAGGTCAATGCCCGTGTGACCGGGGTAGAAGCCGCGCACGACTGTATAGCCTGCGCCAAGCGGCACACGCAGATTGTGCGCGCCCCTCGTTGACATGAAACCGCACGACCCCGGCCCCCCACCAAAGGAGACACCGCCTTCTGCGTTAGAGCCAAAGCCCACATCGCCGACCAGGGCTGTTGATACCTTGCCAGAAGTGTCTTTCTTGGTAATCTGCGGACTCCAGTATTGGAGCTTTTGGATACTGGTGCCGCCCGGAACCATGACGGTGAAACCGGCAGGCAGCAGCGTGCTTGGATTGGCGTTTTGTAGTTGATTGTCTTCCGAATCGATAATCGTGAAGGCAGAGGCCTTGAATTTGTTGGCGATAGCCTGTATGGTCTCGTCGCTTTGCGTTTTATACAGGACGCCATTCTCCGGGGGAATTGTCAACTTGTCGCCCGGCGTAAGCAGGTTGACGATCAGGCCATCATTGGCCCAGGCGATGGTGTCCGTGGTGATACCAAAACGCGCCGAGATTTTGTCCATGTTGTCGCCAGGCTGGATGGTGTACTGCTCGACGCCATCGCGCACCTGCGCAGGCGCAATCGTATACGGGTTTTGCTGCCGGAAAATGCGACTGGAAGGAGGAACAGTGTCTCCAGGGAGCAGCAGCACCTGGGCGACGACATCCAGCGGGACGTTGTTCTCTGCCGCGTTAAAGCTGGGCAGCGTCGGCTGTACAGCCGGCGCGTTCGGAACGCTCGTGGCAGTCGCCGGGATGCCCGTCGCCACGATGACCCCGCTGCTGTTGTCGGTAGGCTGGGGGGCAGGGGCACTGCCTTGCTGCAAATAGATGAAACCTGCTAGCATCGTAATGAGCAGGGCCGCGCCATACAAACCCAGATTCAGCGGAGCGAGGCCGCCCTGCCCGAACCGGTTACGCTCGGTGATGCGCGGGTGCGTCTTGTGCGGCTCCTGCACACGGTAAATGCCGGATGCGGGCGTGTCTTCTGGATCGAAGGGTGGTTCTTGCGAAACCGCCATCTGTTCCAGGGGCAAGTCAAACGGCGAGTTACCGTCGCCGGGGTTATCCAGGCGGTCTGCGTCGTGTTCATCGGTCATAAAAGCTTATCGAGTCCTTTCGATTTCCCCGTAGGGAAAATCGCCGCCATACTATCCTGTACGCCTTAATCCCGCAACATGCGAGGGAGGGCCATGCGACAAGTTTTTACAACTTTGTAATAGATTATTCATTAATTCTCCATCGAGATGCGTTATAATCTTTATCATTCAACAAGGTGTATTGGGTGGAACGAAAATACGGGGTTGTAACAGGTGGGAAGCGGTTTTATTGTTAGCGTTCCACAACCAAAATGGGCGGGATTTCCCGCCCGTTTTTATTTTTGCGTACCGTCAAGCAAATGCTCATGTTTTTCTTATGTTTAGAAGGCAAAAATAGGCGTTTGACAGACAGGGCCTAGCCATGCACAATCAGCGTTCCTTGATCGGTTGCTGAAGGATGCCCATGCCTGCCCTCGGAGTGATCTTCCATCCGACCTTGCGAGACTGCAAAATCTACCAATGACCGCTACTCGAAAGTCACCTTATCGCTTCAACTGGATCATCATCCTGGCCGGGATCATCGGCCTGGCTTTCCTGATCCGCGTCTGGAACATCAACACCGAGAGCTTCTGGGCCGATGAAGGCTGGACGATGCTGCTCTCCAAAGGCCCGACGCTCTCCGATGTGGTGCAGACGATGGCCGACGATCAGCATCCCCCGCTGTACTTCGCCCTGATGCACTACTGGATCGATCTCACAGGCAATTCCGAATTCTCGACGCGCTTCCTCTCGCTGATGTGGTCGGTGCTGGGCGTGGCCTTCATTTACCGGCTGGGCGCGGACTGCTTTTCGCGCGGGACGGGCGCTATCGCCGCGCTGATGCTGGCCCTGGCCGACAACGATACTTATCTGGCGCAGGACGCCCGCCACTACACGCAGATGGCGGCCCTGGCAAGCTGCTCGACGCTGTTCTACCTGCGCTATTTCCGCAAGCCGACGCGCACCAACGGAATCCTGTGGCTGCTGTCGTCCGTCGCGCTGATGTACACGCATTACCTGGGCGCCTTTATCCTGCTGATCCAGTTGATCCATCTGCTGATCTATGCGCGACCGCTGC
>DATGFK010000851.1:0-8314 GCA_035309185.1 Aggregatilineales bacterium | reverse complement strand
CTCCTGCATCACCTGTACGGCCAGTGGATTCACTTTGGGGCGGGGATCAAGCCCTGCGGACGTGATGGCAAATTCGTCACCCAGATACTTATTCATAAAGCCTTCTGCCATCTGGCTCCGCGCCGAATTGCCAGTACAAATGATGAGAACACTTGGTTTGGGCATGATTTTCTCCATTTACATTGTCGGTTTACCGGCTGGCTAAGAACTGATCAACCGCTGCACGAGGTACAGCGCCAATAACAAGGCTGGACGCTTGCCAGGTCTTCACTGAAATGCTCCCCACTGATGGTTGATTTGCGCTAGGAAATAGGGGATACGCTTCATTAACTGTCGAGCGGTTCGGTCAAAGGCTTCGTACTGCGCATCCTCTCCATTGACGGCCACGGGATCGGGCAGGCTCCAATGGATTCGAGTTGCATCGCCGGGAAAAACGGGACAGTTCTCGCGGGCGCGGTCACATACCATGATGACGCAATCGAAGGATTGGCCCTGGAATTCGTTCACATGCTTCGCGCGTTGCGCACGGATGTCTATCCAATGACAAGCGACACTGCTTTGTTGTGAAATAATGCACTAGAATGAGAGCATGTACTTTACCGACCAGTCATGAGTGCTGGAAAGGAGATCGGCATGTTGATCTCAGGCCTTACCAAGCGAGCCTATTGCGGCATTTGTGGGAAGGAAACGGAGTGGGAATACACGCTGCTCCACGTTGATGAGAGTGTGTTTAGCCCCGAAACTCCTCACAACGAAGAAGCGAATGAAATGAATATCTGGCGGTGCTGCCAACACCAATCCCTGGCTGATACTTTAGAACACAAGCCGCTCGGAGTTACTGAGGAAGCCGAGCTGTCCGAAGAAGGCTACGGCGATTTTTGATCCAGTAACACTCCGCTGAAAGCAAACCGTGTCCGGCATTTGCTTGCCGGACACGGTATCAAAAAGATTTCATACTCCAGTGAATACGATTCTTGCCCGATCGCGTTTTACTGTCCGAATGGGCTGCTTCCACTGCCGAATGGGTTGCTTTGCGGCTGAATGCCGGTCGGCAGGCCCAGGTCGGTCAGGGTGGGAGTATCGGGTATGCGATCTGCCCAGTAGTCGTATTTGGTCGCCTTGTCCGCCGTTTGCTGCTGTGTCAACCAGTCGGTGAACTGTTTATCGCGAATGCTCGTCGCGGTGCTTTCATCAATAGACCGTGTTTCGCGCCCTTCGATCTGGATCACGTTGTAATTGGTATTGCCCTGTTGGTCTGCTGTCTTAATAGGGCCGATCACATCGCCGACCTTGTTGCTCTCATTGAACGCGGCGCTGTCAAAATCGGTTCCATAGGTGCTCTGCCCTTTGGCCTGCCAGTCCACTTCGCCGCCAGATGAAGCACTGGCGCTGTCCTGCGAGAAGATACGTGCCAGGTTGGAGAACGATTCCCCATTCTTGAGCGACGCCAGCACATTATTGGCATCCACTTCGGTTTTCAGCACGATCTGCCGTACTTTGACCTGTTCCTGCTGCGTCTGCACTTTTCCAAAAAGGGATTCTTCAACCTTGTCTCGCAGAACTTGCTCGTAGAAAAGTTGGCGCACGTCCGCTTCGGAAGCGCCAGTCAGCTTGGCAGCCTGGGCCAGGTAATCCGTGCGGTTTTTATCGAAAGTTTGTTTGCGCTCGGTAGGGCCAGGCGTGGCCGTGGGCAGCCCTGTCGGGAAGGGTGACGGTGTCGGCGTCTGAGTTTGCGTGGGCGGTAGCGTTGGAGTGGGCGTGCTCGTCGGCGTTGGGGAAACTAGCGGAGTCGTCGTCAGGGTTGGCGTAACGGTTGGTGTTGGCGTGCTGCCCGTCGGATCGTAGCCAAAAAAGGTCTGGATACGTTGATCGACTACCGACGGATCTGCGCTAATACCCTTTTGCTGCGCATATTGCTGGATGATGATGTTGTTTTCCATATCGTCCAGCACGTTCCCGCCGAATATTCCCGGCTGGCTGAGGTTCTGGTAGACCTGGGCGAACGGACTGCCCTGCATCCCCAGCAATTGCTGGGCATACTGTGGATCGACGCCGGATAACTGCGCCGCAAGTTGTGTTCCAGTGCGCCAGCGCTCCAGGGTTACACGCCGCTGGAAGTCCCTGGTCGAAATACCCTGCCCGGCGACGCTGGCAACCGGTTGCAACGGCACAAGTACGCCCTCATACAAAACTGCCCCGCCCAGAACCAGGATGATGACCACCGCAATGGCAGCAGCGGTGATCACCACGTAGCGATTAACTTGCGCTTCACGTTCCGAGCGGGAGCGGTATTTGCGCGTCCTGGGACTGCGCGTTGCAGGCGCGCTTGCCGTCGTCTTGGACTTAGTTTTAGCCATGCGAATTTGGCTCCCTTTGCCGGGTTATTCCCCGCGCAAATGCTCGGCTGTGAAGGGTATTAAGGCCAGGTGGCGCGCACGTTGCACGGCAATGCGCAGACTGCGCTGGTGCTTTGCACAGGTGCCAGTCTGGCGACGCGGGCGGATCTTGCCGCGCTCTGTCAGGTAACGACGCAGCATATCCGCGTCCTTGTATGGAACCTCTTTGATCTTGTCCAGGCAGAAGTTGCAGACTTTGTTGCGGCGCGCCCCAAAGCGACCACCGCCCGGCCCACGTCCGTGGCCGCGTCCACCATCATCCGAATCATCCATCATTTCGCGATCATAGTCGCTCATGTTGCTTCATGCTCCTTCAATCGTTTCGACATCACGACAAAACGCTACGGCCTTGCTGATTCACACAATCAAAAGGCGTAGTCGGCGTCCTCGTCGTGACGATCATCTTCGTCATTCGTGTACTCGATTGTTCGCCGATCCCCCAGGACGATCATTTCGTTGGCGACGAGTTCCGTCCGGAAATGACGCTTGCCCTCGTCATCTTCCCAGCCGCGAGTCTGGAGACGCCCCTCGATGTAGACCTGCTGATCTTTCTTGAGGTGAGATTTGCAGATTTCAGCCAGGTTGCCCCAGGCCACGACGTTGAACCATTCGTGTTCCTCGCGACGTTCCCCTTCGGCACTGACCCAGCTTCGACTGGTTACAACGCTGAAGCTTGTGACCGGGCGCCCACTTGGCGTATAACGCATTTCCGGGTCACGCCCCAGATTGCCGATGATCATGACCTTGTTTAAGCCGCGTCCCATACCAGTACTCCTTGGCCTGTTTAACAGGCCACCAGCGGATGCTGGCCCCTTGTGCTGTAGTCAAATTTGCGATGCTGTCTACGGTGAAACCTACTCGCCGGTACGGATGAGCAGGTGGCGCAGCACTCTATCATTCAGCATGAGATTTCGCTCAAGCCCGCTGGTTGTTTGTGGGTCTAATTCAAGACCCAGCAGAACATACTGGCCTTCATGATATTCTCGAATATCATAGGCAAGACGACGGCGGCCCCAATGATCGACATTGGTAACCTTACCCTGGTCGGCTTCAACCCATCCCTGGATGGTATTGACAACACCGTTCAGGTCTTCTTCGCCGACGTCAGAGCCGACGACAACGGTTAGTTCGTAAGTACGCATAGGGAACTATCTGCCTCCTTTCCCTGGATATAGCCCCCGCTGTTGACGGGTATCGCACGGGGGCGGAAAGGCGTCAGAGTGATTTTCTGACGCTCAAGCGCGGCGAAGTGTACACCCTCAGCCGGTAAAAGACAATAGTCAATCGCCCATGCTATTGCATCTCATAGCCGCATTGTCATAATTGTGGGAATGATGAAATTGACCTCACCTTCTGCCCCTCTCTCTCGAAACCCAGGAGAGGTGGAAACCGTTGGCAATCTTGATTTGCCTCCCCACGCTCTGCCATTGCGCGAGGGCACGGGGTTCGGTAAGACAGGGAATTTGCAGATTCGTGTCTGTATGGTAGGCGGATACTCGCCAGATTATCCTCGTCAGCAGATTATTCGCGTTGGATTGGAGCGAGTTGGGGTCGAAGTCATCGAACTGCAAATGAACCGCAAGGCGCGTACCCAACTGCTTTATCGCGAATTGCTCCATCGCTGGCCTGAAACGCGCCAATGCGACGTGATTCTGGTCGCAGCATTCAATCAAAGAATTGCTCCCCTGGTTTGGCTGCTGGCAAAGCTATCCGGTAAGCCAGTGATCGTTGACTATATGGTGGGGCTGACCGATGGCACGGTTGAAGAACGCCGAAACGTGCGAGGGACAACCACGTTTCTTTACCGGCAGGTTGACCGTTTCAATGTCCAGCGCATGATCAGTTTGACCGATACGCAGTGCCACCGGGAAGCCTATCGTCGGCTGCTGGGCAGCACCGTCAATCAGATGAAAGTGCTGCCAGTCGGCGTCTACGATGGGTGGTTCAGTCCGCAGCAAGCACCGGAAGGTGATCCCCTTCTGGTGCAGTTCTTTGGCAGCTATATTCCCTTTCATGGTATAGATGTGATTTTGCAGGCGGCGGCGTTTTTGCGCGATGATTCGCGTCTGCAATTCGAGCTGATAGGGCGTGGGCAGACCTATCCTGCCTCAGTAGCCCTCGCCAGGTCGCTCGATCTGCACAATGTCCGTTTTTCTGAAGTGGTGCCAGCTCCCCTCCTCCCGTCGCGAGTAGCCCAGGCCGCGATCTGCCTGGGGGTTTTCGGGGCGCGGGAGAAAACCGCCTACGTGGTCCCGAACAAGGTCTTCCAGTGCATGGCACTCGGCAGACCCGTGATCACTGCGGAATCGCCCGCGCTCCTCGAATGCTTTACTCCGGGTCAACATCTTGTCGCTGTAACGCCCGGCAATCCGCAATCGCTGGCGGATGCCATTCGTCGCCTCGCCGATTCCCCGCAAGAACGCGCACGGCTTGGCGAGGCTGCCGCCGCCCGAATCCAGGAAACGTATTTGCCGCAGCACATCGGCGCGAGGCTGAAGGGGATTATTGAAGAATTGATCCCGCAGTTTACCGGGCATTGATGTGGTACGATCTGTCTTGAATGAGGCCAAAAACGGAATGACCAAGCGTCGGATAATTCTCTCCTTAGCGCTCGTCCTGATTGTCATGGTTATCGCAACTGTCGGCGTCACGCAGTTGCAGGGCAAGCCACAGCCGCAGTTCAGCGCCGATGTAGTGTCGGCCCTGAGCAATGGCGACACGACAGGCTATGCCCGCGCCGAGACCGTTCGCGACTTCACCTTCCCGCAGGATCATGGCCCACACCCTGATTTCCAGACGGAATGGTGGTATTTCACCGGCAACTTGGCGGACTCCGCCGGACGGCGCTTCGGCTACGAATTGACGATCTTCCGCCGCGCCATTGCGCCGACGCTGCCACAGCGAAGCTCAGATTGGGCCACCAACCAAATATACTTCGCGGACTTCGCCCTCAGCGACATTGCCGCCAACCAGTTCTATTCCCGCCAGCAGTTCAGCCGGGGCGCGGCGGGCCTGGCCGGGGCAACTTTTGATCCGCGCCTGCACGTCTGGATTCAGGACTGGTCAATCGCGGCGCAGGACGACAACGTCAACACCCTCCATTTGCAGGCCGCCGATCAGCCTATCGTCATAGACCTGACCACGCATCAGATCAAGTCGCCCACCCTGGAAGGCGATCACGGCCTGAGCGCCAAGAGCACGGAGCCGGGCAATGCCAGCTACTACTATTCCCTGACCCGCCTGCCCACCGACGGAACGATCACGGTCAATGGCAGTCCTTTTCAGGTAAACGGCAACACGTGGATGGATCACGAATTCAGCACGAGCGCGCTCGGCTCGGACGACGCGGGTTGGGATTGGTTCGCGCTCCAGCTCGACAACGGACACGACATCATGCTGTACCGCATTCGCAAGCGTGACGGTAGCTCCGAAGCCGTTTCCGAAGGCACGCTGGTCAACGCCGACGGCACGTCCAGCCGAATCCCGCTGGCTTCCTTCACGATCACCTCGCCAGGCCAATGGGCCAGCCCACGCACGGGCGCGGTATATCCTGCCGGTTGGCACGTCACAATCCAGGCTGCCAGCGGGCCTATTGTCCTGGATATTTCGCCGTTAATGGCCGACCAGGAACTCAATTCCACCACCGCGTACTGGGAAGGCGCAAGCCATATTAGCGGCACGGATAATGGACAATCGGTAAACGGCTACGGCTATGTTGAACTGACGGGTTATAATCGTCCATCAGGCAACGTCACAGGCGACAACGCCGCCAGCACGACGCCTCGCTTTGGAGACACGACGCGCTAGGCTCGTCAGCCCGGACGCACCCATTCGTCCGACTTGTGTAAGATTGTGGAAGTGAGAGTTCACAGTGGCCTATATACCGCACACCGATGCCGACCGGGCAGCCATGTTGGATGCCATCGGCGTCGAATCCCTCGATAAACTGTTTGATTCCGTTCCGGAGCAGTACCGATTTCCCGCCCTCGACCTGCCGGGTCGCCTGAGTGAGATGGATACCTTGTGGGAGATGCAAGCCCTGGCAAGCGCCAACGCTTCAGCCAGTGATTGCGCGATCTTCCTGGGCGCGGGAGTCTATAACCACTACATCCCCAGTGTCGTGAATCACATCCTGCTGCGCGGTGAATTGTATACTGCCTATACGCCCTACCAGCCGGAAGTCAGCCAGGGGACACTCCAGGCTATCTTCGAGTGGCAGAGCATGGTCGCACAACTGACCGGGATGCAAGCGGCCAATGCCAGTCATTACGACGGCGCAACCAGCCTGGCCGAAGCGGTCACAGTTGCCGTCGCCCACGCGCGCAACAAGCGCCGCAAAGTCATCCTCAGCCCCAACGTCCACCCGCAGTACCGCGCCGTCGCGCGCACCTATCACCAGGGAACGGCCACGCGCTTTGTAGGCGACAAAAGCGGTCGTGCGACGCTGGATGACCTTGTGGATATGTTGGACGAAAACACGGCAATGCTGGTTGTCCAATACCCGAATTTCTTCGGGCAGATCGAGGACTTCAGCGGTCTGGCCGACAAAGTTCACGAGGCCGGCGCGCTGCTGTGTGTAGTCACAGATTTGATGTCCCTGGCGCTGTTGAAACCCCCAGGCGAACAGGGTGCCGATCTAGTGGTGGGCGAGGCGCAAAGTGTAGGGATACCAATGAGCTTTGGCGGCCCTTATGCCGGGTTTTTCGCCACGAAAAATGACCTGGTACGCAAGATCGCCGGGCGTATCGTCGGGGAGACGCTGGACGCCGATGGCCGCCGCGCTTACGTCATGACGCTCCGTCCCCGTGAACAGGACATCCGCCGCGAAAAAGCCTCCAGCAACATCTGCACCAATCAGGGGCTGATGGCGCTGGCGTCCTGCGTTTACCTCTCGGCAGTCGGCAAACATGGGCTGCGCCGTGTGGCTGAACTGTGCTTCCACAAGGCACATTATGCCGCCGAACAGATCTCGCAGCTCGACGGCTATATGGTCAACACGGAATTGCCATTCTTCCAGGAATTCGTGATCGCCTGTCCGAAGCCCGTCAGCGAGATTAACGCCGCGCTGTTCGACGACTTCAGCATCATTGGCGGCTATGATCTGGGTAAAGAATATCCTGACCGTGGCAATCAGATGCTGATCGCGGTTACGGAGGCCAACACAAAATCGGAAATTGACGACCTGGTACGCGGACTGGCGCAGGCTGCGCAATCCGCGCAATCCGCGCAATAAGTGAAGGGTTAAGAAACAACCATGCAAACCAGGACTGAAGTTCAGGAAGCCAAACAGCAGGCCAAAGTAGTCGAGCCGCTCATTTACGACCTGGGGACTCCGGGCCGCTACGCGACGACACTCATGCCAGCCCTCGACGTGCCGGAATATGAACTGCCCAAGGAACTCATGCGTGACGATCTCGATCTGCCCGAAGTGGCCGAGAATGACGTGGTGCGCCACTTTGTCCGCCTGAGCCAGTTGAACTACGCCATTGATAAGGGCTTCTATCCGCTGGGAAGTTGTACCATGAAATACAATCCCAAGATTGACGAGGACACTGCGCGGCTGCCGGGCTTTGCCCAGATTCACCCGCTGCAAGAGCCTCAGACAGTGCAAGGTGCGCTGGCCGTGCTGCACACGCTTCAACAGTGGTTGGCCGAGATTTCCGGATTCCAGGCGTGTAGCCTCCAACCGGCGGCGGGCGCGCAGGGCGAATTTGCCGGAATTCTCATGATCCGCGCTTATCATCAGGATCGTGGTGACGCGAAGCGCACACGGATTCTCGTCCCCAACAGTGCGCACGGTACCAACCCGGCAACTTCGACCATGGCTGGCTTCTCGGTGGTCGAACTGCCCTCCAATGCCGATGGCGATGTGGATCTCGAAGCGTTGCGGGCGGAGTGCGACGATACCGTTGCTGGGA
>DATGFK010000850.1:0-9035 GCA_035309185.1 Aggregatilineales bacterium | reverse complement strand
AGTTCAGGCGCCTTCCATTCCTTCCATTCAGGTGCTTTGTGCTTGGCTTTCACTTCTCCCTTCAGGGCCTCGTAACGCCTGAAGCGCTCTTGATACTGCGCCAACGCTTTACGGTGATTGCTTCGCCACGACTGCGCGATTCCAGCCGCCTGCATCACCGCGACCCGCTGCCAGCGCGCTGACAAAGGGCTATCAAACACAAACTCGGCGTAGCCGTCCGGCCAGGCTTCGCTGCAAAAGTGCTGCGCGTAGCGCTGACACAGGCTTTGGTATTCTTCCCACAGCGCATCCAGCGCCGCTAGTTTGCCTTCGTTGGCCGCACAGAGGCGAATATGGGGCAGGGCTTTAGTCAACTGCATCCGCATCGTCCTCTCGCTGCAATTCCGCGGTAATCCGCTCCGTCTTGCGCTTGGCCCGCCGCTGCCCGTACAGTCGCGCGCAGCATTCATAGACCACGGCCACCAAGTCTTCCAGCAAGTCCTGCTGCGCCTCTTCAGCCAGATTGACCACTTCAATGGAGCGCCCTTGTTGAGCCATAAGCGTTTCCAGATAACGAAAACCAAAGCGGGTCGCCCGATCCTTATGTTCCACCACAATGCGTGTCACACTCGCATCGCCCAGGAGCGCCAGAAACTTGGCACGGTTGTCATTCACCCCGGAGCCTACTTCCTTGACCACCTGGTGGATTTGATAGCCTTTGGCCGTACAGTAAGCGACCAACCGATCTGCCTGCGCCGCCAGGTTGTCTCGATTCTCACTGCTGGACACCCGACTGTACACGGCCACATTCTCGACGGCCACTGGCCGTTCTTCTTCGATAATGATTGTGCCCGTCGGCATCTGGTAGCCTTTAAGACGACCATCCTTATACCACTGATAGGCCGTTTTATAGGTAACCCCAACCTTGCGTGCATACTGGCTTAACTTCATTCTGCTATTATAGCATAAAACATAATAAAACAACATAAACTCGTTTTGCGTTAATAATACTCAAGTTTACATAGCCAAAGATGACTTTTATGTTTACGTTGACCTGGAAGCCAAAAAGGACACCGATCAGACTTTTATCGAAGTGAAATGCTTCAAAGAAGGGGTGCAAAACGAGTTTTATGTTGCTGTCGGACAGTATATATCCTACCGCAATGTGATTCGTACCCAGCGGCCACAACACACCCTATATTTGGCTGTGCCCGAGAACGTGTACGACGACTTTACCAGTGTTCAGCGCGAAATACTGACTGAGAACCATGTTAAACTGATGATAGTGAATCTCGAACTTGAGGTTATTACAAGATGGATAGCGTAAAAACCCTTGCCGAGACAGTACGAACTGTGGTCAGTTCATATGCCACACGAGGGTACAACGCTGCTGGCGAACGCAGCCGGTTGTATTTTGTGGAAAATCTTGAGGAACAAGTTTTCGCCGTGCTGGCCCCTTATGATCCTGCCTTAAAACGGCCTGATTTGGTCTTGATGGCACGCATCTCTGCTAGCCAAATCATTATCGAAACGGACAAAACTAGCGTTTCGCTGAAAGACGAACTTCGACAGGCAGGAATTCCTGACGAGCAGATTGTTCTGGCCTGGCGGGATAAATGATATGAGCTACGATGCGTTTGTCAGATGCAATTGTTGGCTTGAAGGCAAAACAAAACCATTCCCTTTTGATTACCAGTTCCAGTTCATAGACGACTGTGATATTAAACTACCTGCACCTGATCCGGATCATGGGACATGGTCAGAAGTCCATGCTTGGATGAAAGACTGTTGCGAACATCCCGATATGCGTCTGCTCTCTCTGAGGGTTGCCAATGAGGCCGGAATGAGTATGTTTCGAGAAGCCCTGGAGGAAACAGGCTGGGAGCGTTTCCCGACCTTAAGAGAAGAAATTCCAACCGGCAATGGCGGCTCAACACATGTTGATAAAGCCCCGCTGATAATGCACGAACTTGCGACATTCATTCAATTAGTTGGCAATACGCAAACGACAATCCTGGTTGACGCTTCAACAAATTTCGTAGTACAGACGTATATAGCAGCCCGTCAGGGCGTTTTTTTGCACAATCCACAAGCGGAAATTGATATGGGAATTGATCCGAATGGCTTCTTTATCGCAAAACGCCATGAGTTCCGAGAAGCAATAGTTGACATCATCCAAAAAGTTTACAAGGTTCAAGAACCACGACAAGATCTATTTCGAGCAAGACGTTTTGAAATGAGGCGAATTTCGACAAATTCAAAACGACCTTCCGGGCTGGGCAAGACATTGGGAAACAAGTTGATTGATGCAGATGAGCAAATGTTATTTATTGACCTGGAAAGTAAAGCGAAATTCAGCGTTCCAGTGATCAAAGATGGTGACACTCCCGGAAAATTGCCTTCAGTAGTAGAAATGCTTCATCATGGCACAGCCAGTTTCCTGACCTTGCCCGAAGGGATAGAAACGCGAACTTTTCGTAGTTTTACGACGAATCGGAGCAACAAGGCTTTTCATGAAACGATTCAGGCGCTGGTATATCTTTGTCAGGCTGCTACAGCAACTGGCAACCCTATATGTTGGACGTGAAAGAAACGCATTTCATACAGCGAGAGATACTTAGCTGGCGACCTCAATTCTTAGAGGGCGGTTTGTTTACCGCCCATTTGTCCCTTTTGAGGATTCGCTACTTTCGCCCATTCCCGTTGGTATTGGTTTTCTCGGCAGGCTGATCGTGTTCGGTCAGGATTTCCTGGAAATGTTCGCGGTACATCTGCGCGTAGGCGCGGTTAACCCGCCACAGCCGCTCGATCTGGTCACGCACAACTGGAATCTGTGACTCGATCCCACCCACTTTGGTGCGGAACTGATCGTACTCTTTGTCGTGCAGTCGCCAGGATTCGTCATTGGTCAGCGTAAACTGCTTCCAGCGCTTCTGATCGTCGTCATTCCAGCTATTCCATTCCTGGCGGAAGCGCTCTTCGGAGAGACGTTGGGTTTCGGCAACCTCGTTAATGCGGCGTTCGAGCCGGTCACCAATGCGCTCAAAGTCTTCCAGCGAACGTTTCATGAGCCGGTGTGTTTCCGTCCATGTCTCGAAGCGTTCCAGGTTGGTGCGCATCTCGTCATCGTACTGGCTGAAGTTGCGAGTCAGTTCCTGGATGTGCAGGTCGCGCTGCTGCGTCATCAGCGTTTGCTGCTCGATAAATTGCTCGATCTGCTCGCGGCGGTCACGCTCGGTGTTTTGAACGTCCAGCAGTTTCTTCTCGTTCTTGAGCGACATATCTTCCAGCAAATCTAGCTTGGCCTTGACGCCTTCCAGGTCGCGCTTGATGTCGGGCAGTTCACTCTGCGCTTCAGAGAGGCGACGGGTATCCTGGCGGCGCTGTTCTTCGAGGAAGGCGACGCGGCGCTCCGAATCCTCGAATTTCTTCGCCACATCTTCAATGCGCTGCTGCATGGCTGTCAGCGCCTGGGCAAAGCGATCCCGCTCGACGCGCATCGTGCCACTTTCCTCGGCAGTGCGTTCAAGTTTTTCCAGACGTTCCGTGACGTCACGCACAAGCTTGTTTTGACCCTCGCGCGATACATCCTCGCGGCGTTGGGCTTCGCGTTCGGCAGCCAGGCGTTTGGCCTCGCTCGCTTCGATCTGTTTTTGCATATCCAGGCGAAGCTGGTCAGGGATATCGCTTTCGCGCACCATCGAAATGACGCTGGCGCGCAGCCCGGACTGGTCGCTCTCAACACCGCCCAGGCGGCGCGTGAGGATGTCAACGGTTTCCTGTTGATGGCTGATTTGTTCTTCGAGTTTAACGATCAGGGCCTTGTCGCGGCGGCGTTCTTCATCTAGCCACTCGATCATCCTGGCAACCTGGTTAAGATCCATGGTCGATCACTCCGAAAATTCGTAATTAACCCTTGAGCGACGATTGTACCTTAACTTTGCCAATCTGCGCGTGTACGATTTCCATAACATGGACGCAGGGCTAATAATTAAGGCAATATCAGACCGCAGCGACGGATTGTTGTCACCATTGGTTCATGCGCAAAGCGTCAGGGAATGCCTTACTGAGTCGCCGCGCCGAGCATCTCGTCGAGTGCGATCTGGCCTTCTTCGGGGCTGGATACAAAAACAGGTCTATAGTCAATTCCCCAAAGGGTGATCGCGATCAGGCGCGCGACCATCATCAGGTAAGCTGTCGCGCCGACGACGATCAGGCCACTGGGCACGCTCCGCAGTCGCCCCGTTCTCAGCAATACCTGAAAGGTGTTCCCAGGCACTTTGCGAAGGGTGTTTACTTCCACCCACACATAAAAAGGGTGGTTCGACTCCGCTTCGAGAAACTGTTCACTCTTTATGATACAATCCACCAGTTCTAGAGCGGTCATGTCCCCAGAGAACTGAAAGTGCAGAACACCCGGCGCGCCCCATGTAATATCGTAAGGCATGTGTCCCTCCGCTCTGTACGGTGGCTGGGTACAGTTTCCGAACTAAGTAAAAGGAAATTTCCTGGTCTGTTATGCCGAAATTATCGCACAGTTTCAAATGTTATAGCAAGCAGTTGGATGGAGAGTAAGTCATGCGTTGGGTCGAGGTCGCGCTTGAAGTGGATGGTGAAGCCGCCGAAGCGGTTGTAGAAGTGTTAAACCGCTACGGCCACCAGGGAGTCGCCATCGAACAGGCCGGGTTTTACATCGAGACCTGGGAAGATGAAATACCACGGGCTGAACGCCTTGTCGTGCGGGCCTACCTGCCAGAAGATGATCGCACCGATGCGGTCAAACACCAGCTTGAAGAAGCGCTGTGGCACCTGGGGCGGTTGTATCCCATGCCCACGCCGCAATACCGCGCCATTGACGAGCAGGACTGGGCTGAAGCCTGGAAGGTCAACTATCACCCCGTGCGCCTTGGCAAGCACATCTTGATCCGCCCATTATGGATTGACGTAGAAGCGGTGCCTGGCGATGTGGTGATCGCGCTTGATCCTGGCATGGCTTTCGGCACAGGCACGCATCCCAGTACCCAGCTTGTCCTGGAAGCAACCGAAGACCTGCTGGAAGCCCATCCCAGCGCAACGGTACTTGACCTGGGCTGCGGGTCGGGCATCCTGTCGATCCTGGCAGCCAGGATGGGGGCGGCAAGTATTCTGGCCCTGGATACCGATCCGATGGCAGTGCGGATCACAGGTGAGAACGCTGCTGCAAACGGCGTCGGAGAGCGGATTACGGCGCGCGAGGGTAGTCACCAACTTGCACTTGAGGCTGTAGCATCTAGCAAAGGCTTTGATCTCGCGCTGGTCAACATCCTTGCCAAAGTGATTATCAGCATGTGTGGGCAGGGACTTGGCAATGTACTGGCGCCGGGCGGGATCGGCGTCTTCGGCGGGATCATTCGAGAGCAGGCTGATGAAGTCGAGGCTGCCCTGCGCGACTCTGGCCTGACTCCCTACCATCGTCGTTACAGCGAAGAATGGGTGGTCATCGAGGCAAAGCGAGAGACGAAGTGAGCACACAGGTCAAGCAAAGGCGCGTGTTATAATAACGCTAGGAGTTCTGAGGATCGAGCTATGGCCTATACGATCTCACTTAACCTTTCCGAAAGCATCATTGAGCAGGCACGGGAAACTGCACGGCGTACGGATCGTTCGCTTGAATTAGTTCTTGCCGAGTGGATCGAACGCGGTTCGGCAGAAGATAATTTGATCAATGAACTGGTCAAAACGGAACATCATCTCTACACCCCATTAGGCGGAGAAGACACTGCCCAGGCGCTTCTGGAATATCTCAATTCACTGGAAGACAGAACCGGACGCTGATGCGCTTTCCATACGTTGCTGCCAACAATGAGTCTGCTACTCTTACTCCCCGACTCGACATGACTCTTGCTCACGGAGAAAAAAGCTTAGAAGTTTTTGGCCTGGTCGACTCGGGATCGACGGTAAATGTTTTGCCGTATTCGTTGGGTATTGCCTTGGGGAGCGACTGGAACAGTCAGCCAGTTGTCCCCGGACTTGCCGGTAGTTTGCGAGATGTTGAGGTACGCGCGGTAGATGTCTTCGCTTTTCATCGAGAACTGACTACACATCATCCTATACGGCTGATTTTTGCTTGGGCAAAAAGCGATAATGTCCCGGTAATTTTTGGACAGATGAACTTCTTTATAGAGTTCAACGTGTGTTTTTACCGCAGCCAGAGTGTCTTTGAAGTGAGCTTGAAATAGCTTAGACATGTCATCACACTTTCGTATAGCATCAGACCCAAGTGCCGCGCGCTGGGATACGTTCGTCACAGCGCACCCGGATCATCATCTGCTGCAAACCTCAGATTGGGGACGGCTCAAGAGCGCATTCGGTTGGTCGGCGCAGCGCGTCGGCGTCGAAGATGCCCAGGGCAACCTGGTCGCGGGCACGCAGATCCTTTACCGGCAGTTGCCATTGGGCATCGGCAAAATGGCCTACGCGCCCGCCGGGCCGCTGCTATGCGGTGACGACCCCGCAAATCCGGCTAACCGTCTGCTGTGGCAGGCCATAGATGCGATCAACAAGCAGCAGCGCGCGATCTTCCTCAAAGTCGAGCCGTGCAATTGGTATCGGCCCCGGCCTGGCCTCACGCCGCATTTGAAGGCTGCCGGGCTGCGCCCCAGCCCGCGTACCGTCCAACCGCCGCGAACAATGGTGCTTGACCTGGCTCCGGGCGAAGAAGGTGTGCTGAAAGGCATGAACCAATCCACACGCTATAAGTGCAAACTCGGCCCCAAGAAGGAAGTGAATGTCCGTGAAGGTGCCCAGGCAGACCTGGACAGCTTCAATGCCCTGATGGCTGTTACCGGCCAGCGCGATGCGTTCGGTGTTCACGATCCAGGTTACTACCGCATGGCTTTTGATTTGTTCTCGAACGGCGCGGGAGGGAATCGCTGCGCGCTGCTGATCGGTTCCTACCAGGGCCGCGATCTGGCCGCCGTGATGGTTTTCCGCTGCGCAACGGAAGCCTACTACCTGTACGGTGCGTCTTCCGACGAGGAGCGCAATCGCATGGCAACCTATGTCGTCCAGTGGGCGGCGATCCGCTGGGCCATGCAGCACGGCGCAACCTGTTATGACCTGTGGGGATTGCCCGACGCTGAACCGGAAGCGCTCGAAGCCGAATTTGAATCCCGACACGAAGGTTTGTGGGGTGTTTACGGCTTCAAGCGGGGATTTGGAGGGCAGGTCGTGCGCAGCGTTGGCGCCTGGGACAGAGTCTATAACCGGGCGCTCTACCAGGCCTATGCGCTCTATACATGGTGGCGAGGACAGTCGGGGTAGGCTTGGGACAGGCGATGCCGTACCGAATCAACATCATTGGCACAACAGGCTCAGGCAAGACCGTGCTGGCGCGCCATCTTTCACAGAAACTCGACATTCCGCATATCGAGTTGATGCCCTTCACTGGCAGCCGAACTGGACTGAAGCCACAACCGAAACTTTCCGCGCCCAAGTAGAATCAGCCGTTCGACAGGATCAGTGGATCGCGGATGGGAATTACGGCATAGCGCGCGATATTATCTGGAGCCGTGCTAACCTCGTCGTATGGCTTGACTATCCGTACCTGTTCACGTTGTGGCGTCTGTTCCGCCGTACAATGCGACGGTTGTTGACCCGCGAATTGTTGTGGGGTCACAGCCGGGAATCCTGGCGGGTGCAGTTTTTGAGCAAGGACTCCTTGTTTCTATGGTTCTTTCAGTCGTATAATCGCCGTCGTCGAGAAATTCCGCTGTGGCTTCAACGCCCGGAATATGCGCATCTCCAACTGGTTCGCTTGAGGCATCCCCGTGAGACCAGGTGCTGGCTTTCAGAACTTCATTAAGGTTCAAGGAGTTGTGAGTATCGTGAGCATTGAATCACCTTCCCCCGATCTCATGCCCTTTGATCGCATTGCGCACGGCCTGGCTGACCTGAACCGGGAAGAACTGCAAGTGTTACAGGCTGCAATCCGCGATAAGCTGGCCGCCTTACATGAGCATGGCGTCAATACCACTCTGAAGGCTCTTGAGACACGTTATTTCAACCTTGTGGCCCTTCCCAATCCACCTGAGCGACAATTGCCCGTTGATGATATGCAGGCAGCGCTAACCGACCTGGTTGCGGATGACCTGGCTTTGCTGGATGCGCTCACGATTTTCTTGCTCCATAACCGGGATTTCGACAGTGCATGGCCTGAAATCGTCCAGCGAAACACGCTGCGGCTCCAGGAGCCGCGTATCACGGAAATCTTGACACCCACGCTGGTGCTCTCCACCTTCAGCCTGGAACACGTCGCCAACATCGAATTACCCGATCACGCCCGATCCGGTGGCTTTGATCACGCGGCGATTCACCGGGCCTCGCGCCGTCTGTATGTGTCACACACGGCCAACGATGCCCTTGACGTAATAGATTGCCTGTCAGATCGCTACCTGTACTCGATCCCGAACCTCGGCGGTGTGGCCGGGGCGCTCGTATCCCAGGAACAGGGCCTGGCCTTTACCTCAAACCGCGCTGAAAATACGGTAGGAATTTTCCGTGTCGAGGACGATTCCCGTGAGGCGAAGGTCGAGAAAGTGGGCGTGGGTGTTCGACCCAACGGACTTGCCTACGATCCCACACGCGGCTTGCTTCTGGCCGCCAACGTCGGCGATTCCGATCAGCCCGGATCGTACACACTTTCGGTTGTGGATGTGGCCGGTCTCGCCATGATCGCCAGTCTGCCGGTGCCGGGACGCACCCGCTGGGCCGTATTCGATCCAGACAGTGCGCGATTTTTCGTGAACATCGCCGATCCGGCACAGATTGTTGTGGTGTCGCAGGATCCGACTCGCCTGGGGCGCGTCTTTGACATCCCCGCTTCTGGCCCGCATGGACTGGACTTCGACGCGGCTCACAACCGGCTGTTTTGTGCCTGCGACGATGGTACGCTCCTGTGCCTGGACGCGGCCACGGGACTGGTGACTGACCAAGCCCGCCTGAGCGGCGCGCCGGACGTGATTTTCTTCAACCCGATCTTGCGCCACCTGTACGTTGCCATCGGCGATCCCGGTCTG
>DATGFK010000849.1:0-3631 GCA_035309185.1 Aggregatilineales bacterium | reverse complement strand
CAGCGCGTGGTGGAGGAAACGCACCGCGCGCTCGTCAAACGCTACGCGACGGCTTGATCAGGTGGACTCAGGCGGAAATTGGGCATTCTTGGTCATTTCCCGTCGCCTGAATCTCTTCGCGCAAAGTATCCAGTGGCCCAGGTTGGCTGGACTGCCTTATCCCCTCCACCCCTCCGCCCTTAAAATTAGGCGAAGTGGAGTGGCATCGCATGTGGCACTTCACAAAGAACTATTGCAAATCACTCAGGCCCTCAGACGTATTCCACACGCAGAACCAGGGTGCCTAGCTGCAAGGTAGCGCCATTGTGGAGTGGATACGTCGTGCTGGGCGTTAGCGCCTGTCCATCAAGAAATGTGCCGTTGGTGCTTCCCATGTCCGTAATAAACAGCCTGGCGGCAATCTGGTCAATCCGAGCATGGAGCCGCGAAACTCCTGATGAAACAGCCAGTTCTTTAGGTATGCAAATATGTGGGGTATAGCTGGCAATTGTCCGGCCAATTAAGGCTGGTGGATTATTGAAGCGAGCGAGAATTATCTCATCAGTTTCTTCAACTCTGAACTGAAGCCGGGCCGAGCGATGAAAGTAACTCTTCCCCCAAGTGCTGCTGACTGGCTGCGCATGAATATCTTCCAACAAGCGAGTTCGCTCGCTGTCATCGTTCAGAGCATCCGGCATGACGCAGCCGCACTTATTGCAGTAAAGGTGAAATGAGGTGTATCGTTCCCCACAATTTACACAGGAATACAACTTGGTCGAGGCCTGCATGATGATGTTCCTTCTAGAATTAAAATTGTTGAACAACCATCAGCGTGCGGTAAAAGACAGTATATTGCCATCTTAGCCCAGAGTCAACAGAACCTTAACTATCAATACTTTTACAAGTGCAAGTGGACATTTTTGGCAATTGCATCCCCTGTGTCATGATGGCAGACTTGATTTCTCAAATAGCAATATGACAGGATTCGCTGACATCAACGATTCAACGATGGCCGCAGTCAACAAACTACCGGTAGGGGAAGTGGCTCATGACTTTCTGGGGACGTAAGAAGAAAAAAGGAAAGGAAAAGCGCAATGGTTTACCGGGCCAGCGCACGAGAGCCACGTCTGGGCTGACTGTGCTGATCATCCTCTTCTTTCTCGTTATGTGGTTTCTCCTCGTCAGCCCACCCAAACCACCGCTTCCCATAACGCCCACCGTGATACAGACATCAGTACCACCCGCCGGCACGCCAAGTCAGATGTTAACTCGTGTGCCACTGACACGTACTGACCCGTTGGGAATCTCGCAGGTGTGGGTTCCAGCGGGCTGCTTCAAAATGGGCAGTGATCCAACAAAAGATTCTCAGGCGCAAAGCGATGAGGAGCCTGCCCATGACGTGTGCATTACCAAGGGCTACTGGCTGGATGTCTATGACGTGACCAATGCGGCTTTTGACGCTTTTGTGAAGGTGGGCGGTTACACCACCGATGGGTATTGGTCGGCAGATGGCCTGAAGTGGAAACAGTCCGGTAGCATCAGCGGGCCGAATACTTCCTGCTCACAGTATTCCAGCGATAGTCAGCAGCCGCGCGTTTGTGTGAATTGGTATGAGGCTGAAGCCTACGCGAACTGGCGTACCACGACGGCGACGGATGGTACGCTGTACCGGCTGCCCACAGAAGCAGAATGGGAATATGCAGCGCGCGGCCCAGAGTCACCGATTTACCCCTGGGGAAATACCTTCGACAAGAGCAAGGCCAATACTATTGAGGCTGGACCGGGTAAAACGACGACGGTTGGCAGTTACCCGGCAGGCGCAAGTTGGGTTGGCGCGCAAGATATGGTGGGCAATGTGTTCCAGTGGGTTGCCGATTGGTCTGACGCGAATTATTACGGGAACGCGCCGAAGAACGATCCAAGCGGTCCCACCAGCGGACAAAGCCGGGTGTTGCGTGGGGGTTCGTGGGACAACAATCAGCGCGGCGCGCGCTCCGCGTACCGCAACGACTACGATCCCGGTGGTCAGTTCAGCGTCGTCGGTTTTCGGGTTGTGGGGGTCGTCCCTTCCTAGCTCTGGACGTTGGTACTCTTGCCTCTGATCTCTGAATCCGTGAGCGAAGCGAACGGCTCTACCACGCTTGAGGCCAGACGATGAAGCCGTCCATCATCCATTCTTTTTAGCTGTAGACGCTCCTACATGAGCCTACCCCATAATTCTTCGATTTTTGATCACCCCTGCGGAAGACCGGAATCGGATAAGTCTTATTCCGCATTTGCTCAGTTCCAATATTGGCGCCAAACGCGAACTATGAGCAGGTGACCTGTAGGAGGCTACTACTAGGAATCCCGCTCATATCCCGTTTCCGCCCTATAATAGGCAATCTGTGCGACAATGCCGACTCATTGTTCGTTGAACCTTGTAACCTAAAAGGAGGGCGTATGGAAAACAATTCACAGATCGCCAAATCAACAACTCACGGCCCTGGTATGGACTCAAACGAGGATGCTCGCAAAACAGTGCATGGCAAACACCCCATTGTTCGTTTTAATAGCCACGTTGCCGTACTCATTACCAGGTCAGTTGGCTCCATGTGGTGCGCATACTTGTTCGCCCTCATTGCCATCATCTCGCTGCCTGCTGCGATTAGCAGCCATGACCCCATCATCATCATTAGCTGGATTGCGCAGACGTTCTTGCAATTGGTACTGCTGCCGATCATCATCGTTGGGCAGAATGTCCTGGCTGCCGCCAGTGATGCTCGCGCGGAAAGCGATCATAAAACGTTGCTTGCCATCCGTGCGCTGTCGCTGCTTCAACTTGGAGAGCGGCAGCTAGAGGCCAGGAATATCCAATCGGCTTTGCGCACCTACCAGGACGCCTACGCGCTCGACCCGAACAATCCCGCTACGAATTATTTCCTGGGCTATCTTTATACCGAGAACCGCCAGATCGAAAAGGGCATTGAGCATCTGAAGCGTGCCCTGGCACAGAACGAACAGTACCCGCCTGCCGAAGCTGCGCTGGGCTATGCGCTGCGCTTACAGGCAGATAAGCTGACCGATCCTGTGGAGAAGGAACGCCGCTACGCGGAATCGGAGCAGATGTTTTTACACGCACTGGCACAAGACCCTGCTATGCGCGATATTAATGGCGAATCGTTCCATGCCGTACTTGGCGGCCTGTACAAAAAGCTGAACCAGATGGATAAGGCAATCGAAGCCTATAAAGAGGCTGAACTGGTCACGCCGCAAAACTCTTACCCAATCGTCAACCTGGCAACGTTATACTACCTGCGCGGCGATCTGGAGCAAGCCAAAGGATACTACGAGCGCTCTGCGGCAATATCCTCTCGCAAGCTGGATGAAAATCCTTTCGACTTCTGGGCGCGTTTTGATCTGATCGCGGCGCAGCTTGTCCTGGGGAACCTGGAACAAGCCAGGCGGCAGTTTAATCTTGCTGCCCAGCAGGTTCGGAGCGCAGGCCCATTGGAGACGTTCCTCCACGATCTCGAACGGCTCAAGGATGCTCCAACGCCTCCTAAGGGGGTTGATGAATTGATTGATTTTGCGGGCAATGCCATTAAACGGCTTAACAACAGCTCGGACTAAGTACAATCAGACATGTTTTTGGAAATGGAAGCATACACTT
>DATGFK010000848.1:0-3546 GCA_035309185.1 Aggregatilineales bacterium | reverse complement strand
GGCTTCTGTCATGGCATCGAGAACTACTCGCGCCATTTCACGGGCCGCATGCCCGGCGAGCCGCCGCCGACCTTGCTTGACTATTTTCCGCGCGACTACGTGATGTTCATCGACGAGTCGCATCAGACGGTGCCGCAGTTGCACGGTATGTATCACGGCGACCGCTCGCGAAAGACAACGCTGGTCGAGTATGGCTTCCGCCTGCCCAGCGCGCTGGATAACCGCCCCTTGACCTTCCAGGAATTTGAGGATCGCATGGGGCAGGTCATCTATACCAGCGCCACGCCTGGCCCCTATGAGGCTGAGCACACCCAGCAGGTTGTCCAGCAGGTGATCCGCCCGACGGGCATCCTCGACCCGATTATCAGCGTGCGGCCCGTCGAGGGCCAGATTGACGACCTGCTACGCGAAGTCCAGCAGCGAGTCCAGCGGGGCGAACGTGCCCTGGTCACGACCCTGACCAAGAAGATGTCCGAAGTGTTGGCCGAATATCTCACCGAGATGAATATCCGCGTCCACTATTTGCACTCGGAAGTCGAGACGATCCAGCGCATCGAGATTCTGCGCGACCTACGCCTGGGTGTGTATGACGTGGTCGTCGGCGTGAACCTCCTGCGTGAAGGGCTTGACCTGCCTGAAGTCTCGCTCGTGGCGATCCTGGACGCCGACAAAGAGGGTTTCCTGCGCTCGGAGCAGGCCTTGATCCAGACCATCGGACGGGCGGCGCGGCACATCAACGGCACGGTGATCATGTACGCCAACAAAATGACCGATTCGATGAAGCGGGCCATTGGCGAAACCGAGCGTCGGCGCGTTATTCAGGAGACTTACAACACGGAACATCACATCCAGCCGGCCAGCATCATCAAGGAAGTGCGTGACCTGACGGATCGCGTGCGCGCACAGATCGCCGAGGACAAGCAAACCGAATCGCAGTCAGAGGAAGTGGACATCGAAGCGCTGTCCCCTGCCGAGATCAACGACATGATCCGTGAAATCGAAAAGGCCATGAAGCAGGCCGCCAAAGACCTCGAATTCGAGAAAGCCGCCGCTCTGCGCGATCAGATCGTCGAGCTTCGGCGCGTCGTGGTGCTGCGCCAGGTGCCGGTACCTGCCAACGCCGGGCCGGGCCTCTTCGACGACGACGAGCCGCTGTGATTCGGTTTCCCTCACCCCCAGCCCCTCTCCCAGATGCTTAGAGAGGGGAGTAAAACCTCCGTAAGTCCCTCGCCCGCCCGCGGGAGAGGGATTTAGGGTGAGGGAGTCTTCCGCCCCTTTCCTCGTAAACCGGGCAAATGGGGTCAGAATTCCGATTCTCCTCCTCGCTTGCGGGGAGGTTTTAGGGATGTTCAGTTACCTTCACGCTACCGGGATCGGCCTCAGTCCGGCCTCGATCTCGGCGCGGTGCCCTTCCAGGAACGGCGGAAGTGCCAGGCCTTCACCCAGCTTGTCCAGCGACTCATCTGCCGTAAAGCCCGGCCCATCCGTGGCGATCTCGAACAGAATCCCATTCGAGATGCGGAAGTAGATCGAGTGGAAGTAGAACCGATCAATGAACGGCGAGACTCCCAGGCCAGCTTCGGTTAAACGCTGCCGCCAGTCGTGCTGTTCGCCGTCGTCGCTGACTCGGAAGGCCACGTGATGCACGCTGCCAGCGCCCGGCCTCGCGATTGGCGCGTTGGGCTGTTCGATGACGTGGATTTCCTTGCCCGGCCCGCCGCCGTCCATGCCGTAAACGACCACCGTTTCGTGATCCGCATTCTCCGCCCGTTTCACTTCGCTGAAGCCCAGGATACCCGTCAGGATGGGCGCAAGGCTGTCAAGCTTTGGCGTGGATAAGGCGACCCCATAGAATCCGTGAATGGCATGTTCTTCAGGAACATCTGCCCCATCCCAGGGCACTGCCTCGTAAGGGCTGCCGCCGTCGTCTACAAGCGCCAGGCGCTGGCCTTCGGCGTCCTCAAAGCGCAGCAGAGTGCGATCCCCGAAGGTCTCGATTTCGCCCCGTTTGACTTTGTGCTCGTCCAGGCGAGCCTTCCAGTATTCCAGTGCAGGCAGGCCATTCACGCGGAACATCGTCGTGCTGATGCTGTCGCTGCCCCGCCGTTGTGGACGGCTTTGCGGCCAGTCGAAAAACGTCATGTCTGTGCCAGGATTGCCAACTTTGTCCGCGTAGAAGAGATGGTAGGCCGACACGTCATCCTGATTCACAGATTTCTTGACCAGGCGCAGGCCCAGCACGCGAGTGTAGAAGGCAAGATTCGGCCCTATGTCAGCCGTCACTGCCGTGACGTGGTGAACACCATGCAGTTGCATCGTTCTATTCCTTTTCAGTCATTACAATTTGAAGTGCTATTGATCTGACGCCGGGAATCCCCTGAACTTACCTTCGCACATCAATGATCGGTGTCGTTCAGATGGTTTATCCATTCGTGCGCTGCGTTGATGTCCGCTTCGACCAGACCGTGATCGGCGCGCTGCAAATTGAACACAACCTCGGCCCCACATTCGCGTAGTAATTTCGCCAGGCTTTCGGCACGCGGCAGAGCGATCATCGAATCGTACTGTCCGGCCTGGATCAGCACCCGTGTGCCAGTGAGCGCAGGAGCCTTTTCAGGCTCCAGGGGCAGCATGGCACGGAATAGCACGGCGCGCTGAAAAGCGCCGGGGTGTAGTAGGAGCATACTGGCGGCCATGTTCGCGCCGTTAGAATAACCCAGCGCGATCAGCGATTGCCGTTGAATGTTGTAGGCGACAATGGCCGCCTCAAGCCAATCTGCCAGCTCGTGCGTTCGGGCGATCAGGTCTTCAACGTCGAACACGCCCTCGGCCTTACGCCGAAAAAAGCGGGGATAGTCGCCTTCCAGCACCTTTCCGCGCGGACTCAGCAACGCCGCTCCCGGCGCCAGTTCTCGGCCCAGCGCCAGCATGGACTGTTCATTTCCACCCGTCCCATGCAGCAGCAGCAAAGTCCGGGATGAATTGTTGGACGCGACCTGATAGTAGTGGATAAAATCTTGCAGCGTGGCTGCCATGACCAACTCCTTTTTGTTGGGTACTTTATCACTATGTTATAACTTTGGAGACAGATTACATTGCCCTCGCGTGTGGGATAGCCAGCCCACTTTACAGCAAACGCTTCACTTTCTTGCCTGTAATATTGTACTATTGAGTATAGTCTGGGACGTATTGTTCAGGATTGAGGTTTGGAATGGCCCCCGACCCACTAAAGGGAAAAACAGCGCTCATTCTGGGCTTTGCCCGCCAGGGCCAGGCTCTAGCACGCTGGCTTCCGTCTATAGGAGCCAAAGTGATCGTGTCGGATAACCGGTCGTTTGGCGACCTGGCCGATGCCATGCTGGAATTCCTCCATAGTGACATTACTTACGCCCTGGGCGGCCACCCGCTGGAACTGTTGGATAGCGCCGATCTACTTTGCCTGAGTGGAGGCGTGCCGCCCACGCTGCCCATCTGTGTCGAGGCGCGGCGGCGCGGCATTCCGCTGACCAACGACGCCCAGTTGTTCATGGAGCGCTGCCCTGCTCC
>DATGFK010000847.1:0-16691 GCA_035309185.1 Aggregatilineales bacterium | reverse complement strand
GGGGAACCCGGTAATACTCTTCGTAGGGCGGTTCGTGATCTTCCAGGCTGGCAACCCCGCAATGCAGGATCAAAGGCGCGATCTCGACCTTCCGCGCCCGCAGGGCGTCCAGGAGGGCAGGCGTAAACGCACGCCCCGACGAGGGCATTTCGGCGCTGCCGACTTCCGTTGCATAGACGTTCTGGTAGTAGCTGATCGGCCAGGAATGCTTCACGTAGCCGTACCTAATAGGAAAGCCGTAGGCCGCCAGGTATTCGGGCAATGCCAGCGGGAGCGACAACGATGCGATCCACAGACGCGCTGGCGCAGGCTCGGGAATCGTCCGATCCTGGCGGTAGGGGATGTGCAGCGTTGCAAGCCCACCGCCTGGCAGGGCCAGGGTCTCGCCCTGCACACTATCGAAGAAAGGCTTCGTGCCTTTTTCGGCGCTCTCGCCGGGTAGACGCGCCTCGACTGTCCACAGGTCGCCGGGCAGATGGGTTGAGAGATGCAGTTCGAGTAGTCTGCCGTCGGCGCGATGGACGTTGAGTGCGGCGGGCATGGTGCCACTGGTGTTGATGACCAGCACGTCGCCTGCATTCAGATAACGCGGCAGGTCGCGGAAAGCTGCATGTTCGACATGATTATCGCTGCGGAAGGACACGAGCAGCTTGATCTCGTCACGCGCTTTGCCACGCGCTTCGGGCGGCTCGGTTGCTTCCAGCGCTTTGGGGAGCGTAAAGTCGAGCGGCTTGATATTCAGCCGGGCCAGTCTAGTCCTGCGCTCCGTGGATGGTGCGGCTGGGCTGCCCAGTATTTCAGTTACTTCGGGAGTCATGGCTCACCTCGCTTGGATGTTCACTCGTTTCAAGGCGTCGCCACCAGTTTCCTGGCTGCATAGCGCCCGCTGGCGTAATCGCCGGTCAGCAAGGCCAGGAAGCCCGGCACGCTGTCTTCTGCCGGGGGCCGGTCGCTGATGTCTTCGCCGGGAAAGGCATCCTGCTGCATTTGTGTGCGCATATCGCCGGGGTCTACCCAGTAGACGCGCGTGTTAGGGAGTTCTGCGGCCAGGATCGCGGTCAGATGCTCAAGGGCCGCTTTGCTCGATCCGTAGCCCCCCCATCCCGCATACGGCTCCACGCCCGCATCGCTTGTCACGTTGACGATACGCGCTCCGGGTTTAAGGTCGCGTTGCAGGGCCTGGATGAGCGCCAGGGGCGCGATGACGTTGGTGCGGTAAACCGTCTCCAGGGCATCCAGGGGAAAATCCAGCAGATTGGGACGCGGAATCGGGCCGAGTTCACTGGCATTGTTGATCAGCGCGTCGAGGCCACCTGCCTCGTGGGCGGCAGCAGCCAGCTTCGCGCGGTGAGCAGGATCGGTCACGCTGCCAGGAATGGCGACGACGCGCGTGCGGGGGGCAAGTTCGGCGCGTGAGGCTTCCAAAGCAGCCGCGCCGCGCGCGTCCAGGATCAGTATCCAGCCACGCCGGGCAAGTTCACGGGCAAGCGCCAGGCCAAGCCCACGCGATGCACCGGTAATGAGAGCCGTCCGAGTATCAGAATCGCTCATCACATTCTCCTCGTCACAGTATTCGGGGAATTTGTTGACAATGGTAGTTATACACAAAAAGCCCATGTGCTGCTTCGCACAATGGGCCAATAGTTGCCTGTACTTTGGGACAGTCTTTAGCGCGTGAGGTTTAGCAGTTTGGCCTAATCAATCGGGCGGATGCCTTTGTAGACTTGTGCGCCCGCCAGAGTCTTCAGGATTGTTCCGCCTGAACGGTGAATATGCACAGCCAATTCGTTTGGCGAGAGGGGTTCATTGTCGTTCGCCAGGAACACGCGGAAAATGGCATCCACGAGGGTGGTGTGCTCACTGATGTATTGGGGGTCTTTGGCGGCTTCCACCAGGGCTTGCTGCAAGGAATCCACGCGCCGCACTTCGGCAGTCCGGGGATCGATCCAGTCTATAGTCGCTTCCTCTTTGCTCTGCTCGAATCGATCCCGCTGTTCCGGCAACAGGTGGCTGATCAGATACGTGCGGAGGTCACGATCTTCACGTTCCCACCACGTATAGTCAATGTGGAATTTGGTATCGAGCGTTGGTTTAATCCGCTGTGCGGCGGGTTTTGCGGGATTACTCACGATTTAAGCCGTTTCTTCCAGTTGCGCTAGACCTGTTCTAGCTCGACAGTCGCCAATAAGGACCAGCCACATGCTCAAAATCACTACGGGTTGTCAGGGCTGCAAAAATTGGCCCCGGTGGGCAGCGTCTCAGGATGTTGACTGCACCGTATAAAGTTTTGACGTGAACGGCGTTCTGGGGGTTCAATTTTGCCAATTCTGGCATGAGGTCACGCATAATGTCAACCAGGCCCCGTCGCCGGTCACGGGTCGCGGTCCAGATAGAATCTACGCCTTCGATGTCTTCTGCGCCCAGGATCAGGAGTTCATCATAGCCCGCACCGATTGAACGTTTGAAGTTGGCAAAGGTCAAACGCCCATTCTGAGGCACCGCCAGGCGGATATATTCTGTGCGGGGACGATAAGATTCAAAATCAAGCTTGATCCGCAAGGGATCATCAGTCGCTTTGACGGTTATGGCCGCCCCGATAGGCAGGCGGTGGCGGCGGTAGAAGTCATTCAGTCCCGCCACGTATTTGTGCTGGCCGACGACCCAGCCAGGAAACTCCGTTCCGTCCTCCCCATCAACAAATATGATGCGTACGTGCCGTCCGTCGGGCGCCAAGGGGAATAGACGCTCGATCCGTGAAGTCAAAGGCAGCGTACCGACTCGCCGGTGCGGATAGATGAGCGAAAGTAGCGCTTCACGCGGCTGTTCGCCGGATGGCGCCAGGTTCGAGAGTTCGTCATCCAGTTCACGTTCAAACTCCAGCAATTCGCCTGTCAGTGAACTGCGATCATAATCCAGGGGCTGGTAGGCGAGACGCGGCGGGATCGTGAGTGCATCCGCCGGTTCCAGGCGACGCAAAAACCAGCGAATTTGACCGTCAGGCCCGACGTCCTCGAAGCGCTCATCGGCACTCATCGCGACGTTGAGCGAGATTTCGGCCAATTCCTTTGAACTTCCGGCAGATAAATCAAGTTCTTTGAGAATATCCTCTACTGGCAAAGGCCTACCCTCGTTGATGTCCAGGATGGCTTCGGCCAGGTTCAAGTGACCGACATTGACCCCTAGCAGCAGCGATTTAAGAAACCATTTGCCATTGAAGAATAGGGCGTCGTCCTGGTCAACCAGACGCGCCTCAATTTCCTCGATGATCGCGTCGCCGTAACGTTCAAAGATCGTCTCGGCGTCTACACTGTCGTCCTGAGGGACACTTTGACCGCCTGCTTCATCAATATTCAGGACGTGCGGGCGTTCCAGCATCGAAGCAAATTCACGACGCTGCTTGTCCTCAAACTCGACTTCGATGACCGTAAACTCGCCATCTTCAGCATTCTGGCCGGGGCGCTTGTGAAGGACTTTGCCCAGCGCATAGTCCAGGGCAGGAAATACAAGCATCTGGCCCACTTTGTATTTCTCACGGGGCTGAAACAGGGTTCCGCGCTCAATTTGCTTCTTGAGCTTCTCTTCTTCTTGCCCAATACGATGGCGAATCAGACGCAGCGCAAGATCGCGGTTGGAAAGGGGTCTTTCCTGTTCAAGAAACTGCGAAAAAAGGAACTCGACATCGGGCCGAGTTATCTTGAAAGAACCTGTCCAGTAGGCCGGGGATTGGATTAACCTCGGTAACAAACGCTGCCTCCAACCGTAATAACCCACAAAAGCCTTATCATTATAGACGGCGCTTCCAGGCGATGCAAGGAAAATCCTGACAGGGAGCGCAGCGGTTATAACCGACTCTACTCAGGAACCTGTTCGACTGGTATAATGAATAGGTTATTCCCAAGTTTAATCACATTCAGAATCGATCAATTGCCCGTCGGGTTGTAATGAGGGTTTGCTGTTGAAGCAGTTAAGAAGCGATATTCGGAACATAGCCATCATCGCGCACGTCGATCATGGCAAAACGACACTTGTGGACGGCATGTTACGGCAAGCCCATGTATTCCGGTCGGAGGCAAGCTCTGTCGCAGCAGGCGAACGAATTCTTGACTCGAACGCTATCGAACGGGAGCGCGGCATCACCATTCTCGCCAAGAACACGGCAGTTACCTGGAACGGCGTCAAGATCAACATCGTGGATACACCGGGTCACGCCGATTTCGGTGGCGAAGTCGAACGGGTGCTGAACATGGTGGATGGCGCATTGCTCCTGATTGACGCCGTGGAAGGCCCTATGCCGCAGACCCGATTCGTACTGCGCAAGGCCCTGGCGATGGGCTTGCGCGTCATCGTCGTGGTCAACAAAGTGGATCGCGTCAATGCGCGGCCTGCGGAGGCCCTGAACGAGACCTTCGACCTCTTTATTGACCTGGGCGCCAGCGACGAACAAGCCGAATTCCCCGTCGTGTATGCGATTGGCCTGGCTGGTAGGGCCGGGTTGACCGCCGATGGCCTTGCCGATGACCTTACGCCGCTCTTTGAGACCATCGTCAAAGAAATTCCCGCGCCCAAAATTGAGCCGGATGCCCCCGCTCGAATGCTGGTGACGACGCTCGAATATGACGACTATAAGGGCCAGATCGGCGTTGGGCGTCTGCGTTCCGGCACCATGCGCAAGGGAATGCCTATTGTGCGCATTACGCCCCAAGGTCAGTTAAATACCGGCAAGGTTCAGTACCTCTTTACCTATCACAACCTGGCTCGTCGCGAAGTCGAAGAAGTGATGGCCGGAGATATTATCGCCTTCAGCGGGTTGGAGGAAATCGGCATTAGCGACACGATAGCCGACCCCGCCGACCCCACGCCACTGCCTGCCATCAATGTCGAGGAGCCTACCGTCCGTATGACGTTTGGCGTCAACACGTCGCCATTCGCGGGGCGCGAGGGTAAGACAGGCTGGGGCACGTCACGGCGTCTGCGCCAGCGCCTGTATGAGGAGATTCGCAGCAACGTCGCGCTGCGAGTCGCCGAAACGGATCAGCCCGATCAATTCACGGTTAGCGGACGCGGCGAACTGCACCTGGGTATCCTGATCGAAAACATGCGCCGCGAGGGCTACGAGTTCCAGGTCAGCAAACCCGAAGTCATTTACCGTCAAGACCCGGACACGCGCGAGCTGCTCGAACCCTTCGAGGAAGTTCACATCGAGGTCGCCGATGGCATGACCGGCACCGTGGTCGAACTGCTTGGCGCGCGGCGCGGACAGATGTTGGATATGCGCAGCGACGGCGGCACGACTTACCTGAAGTACCTGGTTCCGACCCGTGGTTTGCTGGGATTCCGGCAGCAGTTTTTAACGGCTACGAGCGGCATGGGTCAGATTCACAGTATCTTCCACGACTACGCTCCAATGGTTGGACCAATTCCAGGCCGTCAGTTCGGCAGCCTGGTAGCCTGGGAGACTGGCGTTGCAACCTCCTATGGGTTGGACAATGGACAGCTACGCGGCACTTTGTTTATTGCGCCACAAACCGAAATCTATGAGGGCATGGTCGTCGGCGAACACATCCGGCCCGAAGACCTGGCCGTGAATGTCGCCAAAGCCAAGCACGTCACCAACGTGCGACGCAGTTTCGCAGAGGAAGCCATTCGCCTGACCCCGCCTCGTAACATGAGCCTGGACGATTCCATCGAATTCCTGGCAGAAGATGAACTCCTGGAAGTTACCCCGCAAAACTTGCGCATCCGCAAGCGCATCCTGAATAACGAGGATCGGCAGAAGGAACAGAAGCGGCGCGAAAAGCTGATGGCGAACTAATTGCCAGTTCACCCGATTGACAATCTAAGCGGGCGGCACAGTCTAATACTGTAGCCGCCCGTTTTGTTAGTGCGTATCCTGTGCGACCACCTGTGCCGCGTATTCCTGGCTGGAAAGGTCAGCAGGCGCAATGGGCAAACCCGCAGCCCGCGCGCGTTCGAGCCGCTTATTTCCGCGTCCCAGGAGGCGGCGCGCTTCGCTGTTGGGCGCTGCCTGATCGGACTCTTCCAGCAATTTGAGGCCCATGAGCAGCGTACTGGGGTGATCAATGAGCAGCGCGCCAAGCTCAAAGGCAAATTCGGCGGTCAGGTCCGGATCATCCAATTCGTAGGCGATGTGCAGCGCGTGGCGGTATCGCTCAACGGCTCCGGGCATATCGTTCTGCTGCTTGCTCAAATGCGCTAAGGCGCTGAACTGCGCAGCCTCGCCTCGGCTGTCGTCGTTCTGGTGTGCGAGCGCCAACGCTTTTTCGAAAAACTCCCTGGCTTTGAGCGAGTCCTGAAGGCCACTGTAGGACATCCCCATGCTGCCATAAACCCGTCCAACGTAGTCCTGGCGCTGTTCCCTAACGAAGATGACCAACGCTTGTTCAAGCATCATCAGGGCTTCGCGATACTGCTGACTTTCCAGGTAGGCGTTGCCGAGTTTCGCCATGACAAGGCCAATGCTCAACCAATCTTCAGTCGCGCGCAGCGCCTCCGCCGCCTGCGAATAAGCTTCGAGTGCGGCAGGAGTGTCATGCAGCGAGAGCCTCACATCGCCCAACCGGGTCAGGAAGCGGCCAATATGGGTCGCGTTTTGCTGCTGTCGGGCAAGGTTCAATCCGCGAGTGGCGTAGACTACGGCGCCTTCTGCATCCTGGTTTTGTGCCGCTAATGCGCCAAGCGCATCCAGACAGGCCAGAATTCCGTCGTTGTCCTCGATCGATTCATAAGATTCAAGCGCCTGCTTATAATGATCCAGCGCGGCGCTAGGATCATCGCGTTCAGCGTAATACTGCGCAATCGCGCTGAGATATTTTCCCTGCCGCCGGAAATCGCCTGACTTTTCCGCTTCGGCCAGGCGTTCCTGCAAGGTAGCCAGAGAGCCTTCGGTTGGAATATCGGTGTCTTCGGGTGAGCGCGGTGGCTCTTCGATCACACTAACTTCATGGGACGAGGAATCCGCCTCGACGGGCTGACGCATCACCGTTACTTCTTCTTCGGTAGGCTGTGTCTCGTCAAGGCTGAAAGGCCCGCTTTCGTTGGCCCCAAAGGATCGTGTTGACGTGCCTTCAGCCGCGAAATCTTCAGGGGCCTGAATAGGAGTTTCGATCTCTTGCGGCGCTGGCGGAGTGACAACTCCAGGGGATGCTACGGCATCTTCACCTTCATCAAACAGAGTGGCAAGTTTGCGCATGGAATCAAGTTCAGGCTGGAAGCCGTGGGTGGTGACAAAATCACCGGCAGTCTCGCCCAGCGATCTGATGAGCTGCCGTAATGCGCCAACCTGTCCGGTAGAGGTGGCAAAGGCAGCAGCGCCCAGGATATTATTCATCTCCACTGACAGGCGAGTGGGATTGTCAATTTCACGATCCATGTAGCCCTGCACCGCCTTTAACATGCGATTTTGCAGGCTGTTCATGCGCTGAGATTGCGTCAACCAGTGGTGCGCATAGGATTGAGCGATTTCATGAAGGGCAAATACGCCTTGATCGGCCCACTTCGACTCCGTGACAAGGCCACGTGCTTCAAGGTTCTGTAGGAGGGACAACAGCTCCGGTGTAGGAATTCCACTGATCGCGCTCAAGAGTTCCAGGCTGGCGCCGCCGGTGGAAAGCGCGGCCATAACCAACCAGACAGCCTGCACGGGCGCCGGTACCAGTTGGAACTGTAGCGATGTCATGATCAGGTGGCTATCACGTCCTGAACTCGACGGTAGACGAGTCAATAGCTCGGCAGGGAGCAGATCGTCAACCAGAGCGGCTCGGCCCGCCAACTGCATTGCCAGCGGATTGCCACCCAGAAAGCGGCACAATCCTGTAATATCGGGATCATATAGAGGATCACGTAGATTCGAGCAAAGCTTGTACAGTGAAACACTATCTTCCGCCGAGAGCGGCTCAAGCGAGATAGGCGTCCAGGGGCCGGCCATCGCCTCTTCGCCCGTGACGATGACGGGGATGCCTGTCGCGCACTGCCGGACAAAATCGCGCGCAGCTTCAGGATCGACAATGCCATCCAGAACGACAAGCGGCTTGTCCTGCTGCAACAGAGCACGTACCTGTGCCGCCGCCTGCGACGAGTCCTGGCCTGGCGCCGCGTAGGTATCCACGCCAAACGCGCGTCCTACGCGCGCCATCAACATTGGAAAGTCTTCTTCAACCAGGTTGAACCACAGCACCCCGGACGGGCCACCCCCGGCGTAAGCCGTTGCCATAATGGCCGCCAGCGCCGTTTTGCCGATACCGGCTTCCCCGGCCAGAAATACCGATGAACCTACCTTGAGCGTGACCTGGATCGAAGCCAGTTCGCGGTCACGTCCGACCATTTGGGCGGGAGGTTGCACCGGAAGTTGTCTGGCGTCGTAGATTGGCGGATTAAACGGGACAATCGTTCGGTTCGATTCCATCGCATTAACGTCCATTTTTCGAACAGCGCTGGATAAAAGTGAGCCTGACTATAAGCTCAAATCCGATCAAGTGGCTAGTGTAGCCTTATCGTGCCAATTAGGAAAGCTGAATTATTGGGTCGAGGGTTCAGCTCGTTTCATATTGTCATCGTTTAGCCGCCACTATATATAATATTGATTTCGATATTGTGAAGATTTCGCCATTGAAAAAAGGAAATTATGAACAGGATTGGAAAATCATGTTGTGTTTCTATTGTCGGGGTGCCGATGGCGCTGGGCCAGAGTCGCCAGGGGGTAGACCTGGGGCCAAATGCGATCCGCTACGCGCAGCTTCAAGCCCGTCTTGAACGGGAGGGATACGCGGTAAGCGACTATGGCGATGTTCCTGTCCGTCGGGTAACTGACGTGGTTGTTAAGCAAAGTACGGATACGCAGCAATCGGGCCGCGTAAACAATTTGGAGGCGGTGATCGGCGCTTGCCAATCGCTGTACGAGACGTTGATGGCGCACCGTAATGACGATGACGTCACCGTAGTCCTGGGCGGCGATCACAGTATCGGAATCGGCAGCGTTGCCGCCGCGACGAAGGATCGATCCACGGGCGTGATCTGGGTGGACGCGCACGCCGATTTCAACACACCCCAGACTTCGCCATCGGGCAATGCGCATGGAATGGCGATTGCCGCCTTGATGGGCGAGGGGCCTGAAGGATTGGTTAACGTCGGTTACCCCGGCACGAAACTCCATCCTTCACAGATGGTCATGATCGGCATCCGCAACCTGGATTACCCCGAACGGGAGCGTCTGACCAACAGCGGGATTCTCGTTTTCACGATGGTTGATCTGGACGAGCAGGGCGCGGGTGCCGTGGCACGGCAAGCCCTGACCCGGCTGGGCCACCTGGATTCTATCCACGTCAGCCTGGATATGGATTCGCTCGATCCGGACATTGCGCCAGGCGTTGGCACGCCCGTCCGCGGTGGACTGACCTATCGAGAGGCGCATTTGCTCATGGAAATTCTGGCTGCCTCCGGCAAGCTGAAGTCTTTGGACATTGTGGAGGTTAATCCCCTGCTCGACACGCGCAATCAGACGGCGGAGCTGGCTGTCGAACTGGCGACCAGCCTGCTGGGGCAGCGGATCATTTGAAAGTTACAGCGTTGGACAGAAAGTTAAACAACGCCAGACGCGATTCGCTGTATCATAATGGTGTCAGTTTAGGGTGTCACTTTTCATTGAACCAATGAAACTTGTTGAAGAAATTCTCCAGAAATAAAGTGAGTAGAGCTGGGAGAACTCCAGAATGTCTAGCCTCATCGGTCAACAATTAGGACAGTACGAGATTACCGCGCTGTTAGGAAAAGGCGGTATGGCTACCGTTTACCAGGCGCGTCAACGGTCAATTAACCGCGACGTGGCAATTAAGGTGATCAAGCCTGATTCCACAGGAACGTCGGATTTTCTGAATCGCTTTGAGCGTGAAGCGAATACCATTGCTCACCTGAGCAATCCGCATATTTTGAATGTGTTTGACTACGGCCAGCAGGACGACCTTGTTTATCTGGTGATGGAATTATTGAAGGGCGGCAGTTTAACTGACCTCGTTCACCAGGGATCGTTGCCTGTCCCGACAGCCCTCCGCGTCCTTGACCAGGTTGCTTCTGCGCTGGACTATGCCCATAAGCAGGGCATTATCCACCGCGACGTTAAACCGCAAAACGTGCTGCTCGATGAAGAAGGTAACGCCTACCTGACTGACTTCGGTCTTGCCAAGATGCTTGGCGAAAACAGCACGCTGACTCAGACTGGCGCTGTCATGGGGACTCCCGCCTATATGTCCCCTGAACAATGGGCAGGCGAGACGCTCGACGCGCGAACGGACATCTACTCTCTAGGAATCATGCTCTTCGAGATGGTATCCGGTGTAACACCGTTTCAGGCTGCCACACCGATGAGTATGATGCATCAGCACATCTATGAGGAATTACCGTCACTTCATGCCCTTCGTCCTGACTTGCCGCCTGCCATTGATAAAGTCATCGCCAGGGCAGTATCAAAAAAACCAGGAGATCGCTTTCCAGCAGCAGGCCAATTGGTCGTGGCCTTCAAGACCGCTTTAGAGGAGCCGTTCGCCAACACGAAGGTTGCGATGCCTGCCCCCAAAATGCAAAATCCAGGCGTTACCCAGACTGCGCGATCCAGAACCCAGGAGACAGAACTCGCCGAGACGCAATTCGCGCAACCCGAAAACGGAATAAAAAAGCGCGCAGTTGCGAGCACAACTCGCTCGTACACGGTATTCGAATATCTTGGCGGGCTTCTCGCAGATCGCGGCGAGGATGAACCCCTGTTGATTCCTCAACTCCAGGGGGCCATTCTATACAAGTTTCCGGACTTCTCCTTCGCGGCTTACGAAATTGGCGGCCTCAAAGAATTCCTGGCCGCGGGCGAAAAAGCTGGCTACTTCAAGCTCGTTAACACGGGCAATATCCAGACTTCCTATCTGGTACCTGGAACCCGCCAGATTCAATCAACGCCTGTGCCGGTTAGTTCCGCTGTAGAAAGCGACATGGGCGTCGCCGACCCGCGTCGCACTCGCTGGATGACCCTGACCCTGGAGCACATGGTCACTGCCGAGCGCGCGGATCAGATCGTCGATTCCATGAAGAACACGGATGCCCTTTCGCCTGAATTTGATGCTTTTATTGCCGCAGAAATTAGGGGGACGCCGCTTTACCACGTGCGGGGCAAATTGCAGCGCGTGCGGGAATTTCTGACCCTGTATAAGCAAAAAGGGGAATCGGCGGCGACCACTGCGTGGCAGGTCAGCCGTTCCATGCTGCGCCTGCCAGGTCTCCCGCCCGTGGAAGGGACGGCCACGGCTCACGCGCTCGTACGTGCCCTGTTCCAAGGCAACAAGAGCATTGCCGAGACGCCAGTCGAATCGCTGGACGAAGTGTTTTTCGGAGTACTGGCCTTTACCCGCGAACAGGCTGTCAACAGCAAATCTTGGGATTGGGCTAAGGGACTCGAAATGCTGGAAGCTGAGGCCCGCGCCGTCCCGCGCCCGATGATCGTTCCGAAAACGGCGCTTTTCGCGCGCAGCAAAGAGCCGCCCAAGCCAAAACTTCTGGATGAAGCCCAGATTACTACAGTCGTTGAGCAGTTGCGGCAGGCGGCGGGACAGGCCGGCGATGACCTGCCAACCTGGGAAGCCTTCTTACAAACCAACAGCCTGGATGCAAGTTATCGCTTCCTGGTAGAACGGCCCAAACTGGCGACGACGGATGGTTTTGTAGGCTGGCTGGATAACCGAATTGCTCAGAACGTCGCTGAAGGCAACGACGAGGCTGTGAAGAATGCCGCCCGTAAGGCTGCACTGGTGATGGGCGTGCGCCAGTTTGGCCTGGACGGGGCGCGGCAAAATTCCGCTGAACTCAACAAGATCTATGCTTCGATTATGGAGGGAGCAGCGCTGCTGAGTAAAGTCTTCGCCTTCGTCCAGGCGTCCGACGCCGAGCAGGCCGTGGAGATTTACCAACGGACACCTGAACTGTCTGATGAGTCCATTGGAACTGTATTTGAGGACGAGCGCATCAAAGCCGCGCATGAAGCTGACGTTTCACGCTATCGGCTTTTCAGTGAGCGGATGGATTTATGGCGGCATGTGCTGGATTTTGGGCCGGAAGAAGGTCTCCGACAGCACAAGCGCTTCCTGGAAACGGTGCAGGACGACCAGGGTGTCGAGGCTGAAATGGGTGTGCTGCTCCTGGCCGAAACGACCAATGCGCATGAAATCCAGGAGATCGTCGGACGCTACCCGGCAGTCGCCTCTAGCGAAGCGCTGGAAATGGTGACGCATACCCTGGATGTCCTGTCATTCCAGCAAGCTGACGCCGCTGTCTATAATCGCTATTTTGAGGTCAAGAGGCTGATCGAGCGGTGCCTTGAATTGGGTGTGGATCGCGCTCTTTCGGAATTGCGGTAGTGGATTTCAGGGCCTTGCAGGGGGCTAGATACGCCGTATCTGGTGCTTGAACTGAACGTTAATCACCATTTTACCCAGGCGAACTTCATCGCCATCGTGGAGAACCCGCACGTCGTGGGGGTGAAGCTGCTGCCCATTGATAAACGTCCCATTGGTGCTGCTCAGGTCGGACAGTGCAATGGTGTTGTCATCCCGTTTCAGGCGGGCGTGCTGGCGGGATACTCCGAGTTCCATCGCGTTATATTGCGCAAGATCGATGTCCGGGATCGTGGGACTGTTGCGCTCTGTACGGCCAATCACAACCTCGTTCTCTGGATTAACTTCGATGGGGCTTGCCCCGCCCCTGACCCTGAGTATCAGCACGGAAAAACGCCCGAATTGGGCAGTCCCGTAGCGAGTCTCTGCGTCGAGATCCTTCAGGTTAGCCGTTGAAGGTGGAACAGAAGAGATCAGGATATGGCCGCAACCATAGCAATACGTATCACTTTTGGGGTTGGGCCGTCCACAATTCGCACAGATTTCAACGTCTTCCGCATCATAAGTTGAAGTGGCGTTCTTAACGACAGCGGGATTCTCTGCGTATTGAATGGGCTTGATGGCTTTCTTTGTATTCCGTGTTTCCCAGGTCTGAATCAGCCTGCCGAACTGTTGAAGTTCCCCAGGCGTAAGCTCCGTGGTGTGCGCTTTGAGCTGTGCAAAGGCCTCTGGCCCGGTGGCGCCTGCCTCGCGGAAGTGGGCGTACTGGTTAAGTAAATCCGTAAGCGGGATCTTGATGTTGCCCATAGTGATAGCCTCGGACTACAAACGTTACATTAAAACTCCACCGGCTGTGTAGCCGATAGATAACTAATCAATTGTCACGCAAAACTGCGTTCGTGACAACCCCTTTTTGCGTATAAAATTCTATGGAAATGTAAAAATGATTGTTACTGTTGCTTATTGACACGTTCAGGGAGTGCCACGTTTCAGATGACCGACCATCCCGCCGCAAACATCCCATTAGTGTATGGAAAATTGGCTCCAGCCTTCGAGTTAGAATCGATCACAGGTGAAACCCTCACGCGCAACCAGTTTCGCAATCGAAATGCTTTGCTAATCCTCTTCTGCCAGGATACGTCGGAGACACAAAACCTATTTGAACTTATCAACCGCGATTCCAACGAGTATGCCGAGTTGAACGTCCGCGTCCTCGCCATTGTCCGCACGCCTGTGAAAGACCTGGCAGCGCTCTCAAACAGCTTTATGCCGACGATTACCTACCTTGCCGATCCTCATGGCAAAGCGTGGCAGGCATATACGCAGCAACAGGAAGCCACTACCGGCTGTGCAGCGTTCATGCTCGACCTGTACGGCGGCGTAGACGCGCAAATCGTCACTAAGTCGGCAGCGGACCTGCCCGATGCCACTACTTTGTTAGAATGGGCGCGCGCTGCCCAGTACAAGTGCAATATCTAGGCCTATGTGCCCTCCCGCTTCGTTTAGGTTCGCACCGGCTACAGCAGTTTTTCCAGGTCGCTCCACATCGCTTTTAGATCATCCTGCTCGAAGCGCTTACGCACTGGCTCCAACATGTCTATCAAGCTTTGGGCGACGGCGTTCTTGAGATCGCCAGGATGCAGCTTGCCAGCGGCGTAGGTGTCTCGTAACTCCTCAAAAGTGGCAAAGTCCACGTTTCCGCCATTTTCCGGCGTACGCTCTACGTGCAAGCCCTGTTCGTTGTTGTGGAAGATGAGGTGTTCAGCCCAGTCCAGCACAGGATTAAAGTCGGTTTCCGGCGGGCAAAACGCTTTACGGATCTTGCGCCGAATCTCATCCGGCGAGTCGTGTATGAAAACCGCCGAGTCGGGTTTCGATTTGCTCATCTTCATCTGGGTGCGGAGTTCGCGCAGTTTTTCAGGATCAACCGGCCACTCCGGAGGCTTACTCAAGCCCAGCAGCAGGTGATGGTGGATGGCGACAGGCTTGATGACGTTGCCTTTAGCGTCCGTTAGCGGACAAATCTTGAGCGATTTCGCCACGTCACGAACGATGACGTGTGCTTTGCGCTGATCCATACCGCCTTGCGCAATGTTTACGCGCAGCATGAACACGTCTGCGACCTGCATGGGAGGGTACAACAGCTTCGCAAAGTCCACCGACTCGCCTTCGCTGCGGCCCATGATGCTGATGCTGCGTTCGATGCGGTTGAGCGAGGTGTTCTTGCAGACTTCGACCAGCGTTTCCCAGTATTGATCATTATCATGGTACAGGTCACTGCCCAGCACGAATTCGAGGTTGTCGGGGTCGCCGCCCAGCGCGGCCAGCGATGCTTTCAAGCCTTCCTTGAAATAGCCACCCGCAATTTGCTTGATCGCCTGACGATCTCCGCCGAGTTTGTCATTGAGCCAGGTGTGCCAGTCGGCCAGGAATATCGTGCATTGAACGCCCGCCATCTGAAGATCGCGGACTTTCTGCATGACCATCAGGCCCGTGCCCAGGTGCAGCCGCCCGGAGATTTCCAGGCCGATGTAATGGCGCAGCGGCATTCCCTGTTCTAAGAGGGCAGGCAGTTCGTCAGCCCCGATCACTTCCTCGCAGTAGCGGGTGATCAACTCAACGCGCCGGGCAGTATCGGTCATCCAAAGGCTCCATTTCTATTACGACTCTGTGACTATCTACAACAAACCCTGCGGCTTCCAGGGAAAACGCAGGGTATTCGCAAAAAGTGGTTGTGTCCTGGGGGCAGGATTCGGACCTGCGAATGGGGGTTTTACAGACCCCTGCCTTAGGCCACTTGGCTACCCCAGGCCATCTGTGTCGGAATAATACCATGCCAGGGAACTGCCGTCAACGAGGAATTCCCACGTTTTCGGAGTGTGGGCAGGCATTTGCGATTTACGGCAAAGTCCCGTAGACTCCTGCCCATTGTGGCCTAAACCTGATCGAAACGCATCTTTTCATCGTCAGCCGTGTTAATCAGGTTGGAATTGATCGATCACACAAACCTAAATCATTTGCCTTATCCCTTTTCTTGGAGGACACCGTGCTACCTGCCATTGTCACCACAAAAGTTCGCGGCGTGATCCGTCTGACGCGCTGGCGCGAGTATGTCTCGTTCGTGATCCCTATCACGGCCCTTGGCGCAATCCTCTCGGCACAGCCACAAGGGATTTCTCTGGATTGGCGGTTGCTCGTCGTTATGGTCGCCAATACCCTGGCTGTCGGTTATGCCTTCATGATCAATGACATTGAGGATGCGCGGGACGACGCCCGCGAAGCAGACCGCGCCGCACGCAACGCGGTAGCCAGTGGCGAATTGACACCCCGGCAGGGCTGGGCTGCTTCGTTGTTGGTGGCGGGCATTACGCTGGTACTTTATGCGCTGGCGGGGGTATGGCCTTTCATCATCGGCAGCCTGACCCTGGCGCTGTCGCACTTCTACTCCTGGAAGCCCATTCGCCTGAAGGCGTGGCCGGTGGCTGACCTGGTCTCGCATTCGTTGATGCTGAGCGGTCTGCTGTTCCTGGCCGGGTTCTTTGCCTACGGCACCCATCCGGGTCTGGTATGGCTGGTGGCTGGGGCGGCCACGCTGCTCTCGGTTTATGGGCAGCTCTATAATCAACTGCGCGACTACGACATGGACGTGGCTGCCGGGCTGAACAACACCGCAATCATCGTCGGCAAGCGCAATGCCCGCCTGTTAATGTATTCCTCGATTGCGGCAGCCATTGCCTTGATGCTGTACGCGATCTACGCGCAGGTGATTCCGCTGTGGCTGGTCAGCATTCCCCTGCTGGTGGCCCCAATCTTCTTCTTCACCCGTCCACCCAAGACTGATATGCGCGGCACAGAGTTCGCCGACGTGAGTGGCAACATTCAATCCCACTTCCTCGTCGCGGCCAACGTGACCATCGCCGTGTGGCTGTTTGCCATTGTGCTGCACCTGGCCTGAGCCGGGCGTCCATACAGGGCGGGATTGACCTCACCCCCTGGCCCCCTCTCCCATGCAATCCCTGTGGGAAAAAGCCGGAGAGGGGGAACCCGGCGAGTTCCGTACGAGGGTTCCCAAAAGGATTGGGTGCCGTACAATACCCGCCAATTGGGTTTTCGTGTGCTGCACACGGGAGGGCACATAGGCCCTCCCCTACAACAATGCCTTCCTGGGGGCGGCCCTGTGTGGCCGCCTGCGTCGTCGAAATATCCGCGAATGTCTAACCCGGCGCGTCACCGTAAAATGTATCTTCCATCCAACGGGCGGGATTCTCGTGAATATATTGTTGGATGTTCAACAAAGCGTGTTCA
>DATGFK010000846.1:0-2400 GCA_035309185.1 Aggregatilineales bacterium | reverse complement strand
CTTGATGATTGCGATCTTGCCGGTAGCGATTACGGCGGGGCTGGTCTACTTCAAACCCAAGCTGGCCGGACGCTATGCGTGGCCCGCCTGGATCGGCTTCGATCTCCTGGTCGCGTTGTTTTTAGCCCGGCTCGTCCAATTGGGGCGCTGGCGGCGTCCGCTTGCGCTGCTGACGCTCGTCGTGATTATTGCCGTGCCCTGGACGACCCACGCGGTTGGTCGCCCGCCGGACAGCGATTTCCGTGCTGCCTACGCCTATCTTTGTACGCACGGCGATCCTGGCGATACTGTGATCCTCCATGACGGGACGCTGTCTGTGGTAGATGCCTATTATGGACAGCGCGACCCATGTACGCTTCACCGACACACGATCTCGCTGCCCGAAGCGGAGATCACCAATATTGATACCGCGCTCACGCTGAAAACAGCGCAAAATGCCATGCAGGACATCCTCACGCAGCGCCCGCCCAACGTGTGGGTCGTGAGTTGGCAAAGCGATGTGATGGACCCGCAGAACCTGGCGCTGGGGCTGCTAGATGGGACGGGTGCGCACAGTGTCACGGCACAGATGTTTGGCGACGTGCGCCTGGATCGCTACGAGCAGCCGGCGCCGCTGACCGGCGATCCGCTGGCGTTGGGCCGGGGCGAGAATATTCAGCCAATACCCAACGGCCCGACACTGCGCTCGCTGCGCCTGTTTGCGCCCGACATGGCCCACGACGGCGACGTGATCGTCGTGCAGGCCTGGTGGACGCTTGGCAAGACTTTGCAGCCTGACCTGCGCGTCAGCGCGCGCCTGGGGCCGCCGGAGGGCGGCAAGCCCTACGTACAGGTGGATCAGCCGCCGTCCGCTTACAAATACATGGATGATCGCTGGCAGGGTGGAGTTCCCTCGCTGGGCCGCTACGAATTGACCGTCACGCCGCAGGTTTCCGCCGGGCCAGTGGCTGTGGATTACGTGCTCTACGATGCCAACAGCCGCTGGCAGGCGATCATCCTCCATGTCGGGCAGATCACCGTCATACGCTGAAGCAGTCCGAATCGCCTTGAATCTGATCGAATCTGTGCGCTTGTCATGCGGCTGTCCATTCTGGCCTGTGCTACAATGCCTTAAGATCAATACGATGCAAGACTGTACTGGTAGGATATAAGGCAAACTGTAGCCATGACTTCCAGCCTTCGAACTGCAAACACCCAAAGCAAAGATACTTCCCACATGGAGATTCTTGACCGGCTCAAAACGTCGATTCAGCAGGCTGTGGTGATCGACTCTGGCAAACTCGAACTGATCCTGGCGGCGCTGCTTGCACAGGGTCACGTGCTGCTGGAAGACGTTCCAGGTATTGGCAAGACCCTGGTGGCAAAGGCGCTGGCACGCACGCTGTATGGCTCCTTCAAGCGCATCCAGTGTACGCCCGATCTGCTGCCTGCCGACATCACCGGCGGGGCGATCTACAACCAGCGTGAGCAGCGCTTCGAGTTTGTGCCGGGGCCGATCTTCGCCAACGTCGTGCTGGTGGACGAGATCAACCGGGCCTCACCGCGTACACAGTCGAGTCTGCTGGAAAGCATGGCCGAAGGGCAAGTCACCAGCGACGGCTTCACGCGCGTCCTGGCCGCGCCGTTCTTCATCATCGCCACCCAGAACCCCATTGAAATGGCGGGAACCTTCCCGCTGCCAGAGGCACAGTTGGATCGCTTCCTGGTCTGCTTGAGCCTGGGCTATCCCGCCCACGACGACGAAGTGACGATCCTGGAACGCGAGGAACACACCGATCCGCTGGAGGCCATCCAGAGTGCCGTTGAACTGGACGATATTTTGCAGTTGCAACAGGCCGTCCGTGCGATGGACGTGGTACGCCCGCTCAAAGACTATATCGTCAGCCTGGTCAGCGCGACGCGAACGCAGCCAGAAGTTGTCGTCGGGGCCAGCCCGCGAGGCGGCGTGGCCTTGCAGCGCTGCGCCCAGGCCATCGCGCTGATTCACGGGCGTAGCTACGTCACGCCCGACGACGTGAAGCTGGCCGCGCCAGCCGTCCTCTCCCACAGGCTAATCGCTCGTGACCGCCGCGTAGACACGGCGCGATTGGTGATAGGCCGCTTGCTCTCCGAAATCCGCGTACCGCTCGAATAGGCGCTGAACCATGCCAACGGGACGAACGCGGACGCTTTTTCTGGCGGCCCTGGTCTTTTACCTGTTTGCCAACCAGACCCAGGTCGGCTGGCTGTACGTCATGTCGGCGCTGCTGCTGGGCGTGATTCCTGCGGCGTGGTGGCTGAACCGTGCCGCGCTTAAGGGTGTCACAACAAAGTGGGTGCTGGACTCTTCCGGCGAGGTCTACGAAGGCGACGAGATCGAAATCAGCCTGACTTTCGAGAAGGCGCTCCGTCCTGCGACAG
>DATGFK010000845.1:0-5032 GCA_035309185.1 Aggregatilineales bacterium | reverse complement strand
CTCATATTTTTCCAACTACTTCAACGTACGTGACGATAGTTTTGGACGAACCCTGGTTGGCAACCTGGCCTTCATTGCGCTGGTGCCGTTGGGCGGGTACTTTCTGTATTTCTTCCGGCAGATGTGGTCATCCTTGACTCTCTCTTTCGCCAACATGACTGCCTACGAAGACATCCAATCTACCGCCTACCGCGACGGCGTGCGCGGCATTTTGCCGGTACGCCTGGTATACCGCGCCCCTAACGGCAACTTCCCAAGACCGGTGCTAATCACCTTCGGCCTTGCGACGGCAATCATGATCCTGGTAGGCGGTAATACCAGCGCAGCCATTCCCTTCTACGGGATCGGCGTGTTTGCGCCTATTGCCTTTATGGGCTTTGCGGTAACGAGGCACTTGAGGCGGGTCAAGGCAAGTGGTTATCAGGTTGCCTCCGCTGGTACTTTTATCGTAGCCTGCCTATCGGTATTCATCTTCATGAGCCAGATCGTCGGAAAATTCGAGGAAGGCGGCTGGATTCGGCTGGTTTCCTTCTCCTCGTTGTTTATCATGGGCCATCTCATCCTGCTTTCAAAGGGCGGCGAACGCTCCGACGAGACAGCCCGCCATCTGATCCACGACATTTCACGCATCGAAGGCACGATGGCGGAACTTCTCACCTGGCAGACCCACATGATGCAAACCTACCGCGAAAATTTGCACCGCCGGATTGCCAATCTTCAGAACAATGGCAAAACGCCCGCTCTCGAACCTGTGCCTTATCCGCCTTACCAGATACATTACGATCACCACTAAAGCCGGGTGCGAGAGGATTACCTACCGCACCGAATTTTCGGACAACTATCGCCGGGCGCTTCACAAAGCGCCCTTTCTGTTTCATGTGAACAGGTGCGGTATGATTAATGCCAGGTTAAAGTACGATTGACCTTCTGGGGACGAGAATCGTGCATCAACGCAGGCTTAACAGCATAACGCTAGTGCTTTATTTACGCGCAATTCTCATCGTCATTTTGTGTGTCGCACTGGCGACTGCCCTCTTCCCCTATTTCTCTACTGAGAACCTCAGCATGGTCTTCCTGACGGGGATCGTGATTACAGCTTTATTTTATGGTCGAGGCCCCTCGATCTTGGCGACAATTTTAAGTGTCGCAGCGTTAGACTATTTCTTTACCGCGCCTTATCAGACCTTTGCGATTTCCAACATCCAGAATATTCTCACCTTATTGGTCATGCTACTGGTGTCTTTGACCATCAGCAGCCTTGCAACCCGGAGCAGAAACCAGGCCCAGCAGCTTAAAGAACGTGAACACCGTACCGCAAGCCTCTATGAAATGAACCGAAAACTCTCTGGCGCACAGGGTCTGCAAAACCTGCTTGACCTTGCAGCTCAGCACCTGGAAACGGAATTTGCCAGCCCGACAATCATTTTTGCTGCCGATGGTATAGGGAGTCTCAGTGTATCGTCAAAGCATTTGCCCCAGTCCCCCTCTCCCGAAATCGGTCTTGTGGAATGGACCTACTACAGCGGGAAAATGAGCGGTTATGGTACGCTGAACGTGCCAAGCAACCCTTATCTATACCTTCCCTTAAGCGTATTGGAAAATGCGGTCGGTGTCCTGACCATCTATGCCAGGGAACAGCCCAGACTGGCGCTGCCGGAGCGCCGCCAATACCTGGAAACGTTCGGCGACCAGCTTGCCGTGACCATTGAACGCTTTAACCTGGCCGAAGAAGCGCAGAAAGCTCGCACACAGGCCGAAACCGAACGCCTGCGCAGCAGCCTGTTAAGCTCCGTGTCTCACGATTTGCGAACACCGCTGGCTTCCATCATGGGCGCCGCGAGCACGCTACTGGAAAAAGGGCCAACGCTGGACGCCAGGACCCACGCGGAACTGTCCCAGGTTGCCTACGAAGAGGCAGAACGCCTCAACCGACTCGTCAGGAATCTCCTGGATATGACTCGCGTGGAGTCCGGAGGTTTGAAGATTGACAAAGAATGGCAAAGTCTTGAGGAAGTAGTCGGCGCGTCTCTGCGTATGCTGGGGAACCGGCGAAGCGAACATCATATCACGACGAATTTGCCGATGCAGTTACCCTTGATTCCAATGGATACCGTCTTGATCGAGCAGGTTCTTGTGAATTTACTGGATAATGCTATTAAATATACGCCACCTGGAACGCGCATTGACCTGTCTGCCTCCGCCGCCCCGGAGGAAGTTACGATCAAAATGATGGATCAGGGGCCGGGGATCGCGCCCGGCGATGAGCAGAAGATATTCGACAGATTCTACCGTTCCAATTCACAGGGAAGCAGCGGAGTTGGACTGGGCCTGGCAATTTGCAAGGGGATCGTCGAGGCGCATGGCGGGAAAATCTGGGCAGAGAATCGGCCATCAGGCGGAGCCGCTTTCACTTTCACGCTCCCGCTTGAGGGCCAGCAACCCGAACTGGAGGATGAACTTTGAGCGAACAAGCCAACCCAGGCGAAAACGCACCCAACGCTGGCTCGATGATCCTGGTCGTTGAGGATGATTCGCAGATCCGTCGCTTTTTGCGGGCTACCCTGACCACGCACGGCTACCAGGTAGCGGAAGTAACGACAGGTCAGGAAGCTCTCAACCAGATCAGTTTGAAGCATCCAGACCTTATTATTCTAGACCTGGGGCTGCCGAATATGGACGGCCTGGATGTCATCCGAGCGCTCCGCGAGTGGTCGAGTACGCCGATCATTGTGGTTTCGGCACGAGAACTCGAACGCGACAAAGTACAGGCGCTGGATGCGGGCGCAGACGATTACCTGACCAAACCTTTTGGAACGGCTGAACTGTTGGCCCGCATTCGCGTCGCCCTGCGGCACTCCATCCAACTGACGACCGGGGAGGACGAACCGATCTTCAGTGTGGGCGACCTCCAGGTTGACCTAGCCCATCATCAGGTCTACGTGGAGGATAGCAAGGTTCACCTGACTCCCATCGAATATAAATTGTTGGTGACCCTGGTGCGCCATGCCGGGAAGGTCATCACCGGCCACCAACTCCTCAAAGAAGTGTGGGGGCCGTCCTTCACGAAGGAAAGCCAGTACCTTCGCCTGTACATGATGAAACTACGCCATAAGCTCGAAAAAGACCCTGCGGAGCCTCGGTACCTCATTACGGAACCGGGTGTGGGCTATCGCCTTAATATGGAATAACCCTGGGGAAATAAACGAACTTTTAACGGCTTTTCCCTAGTAATTAACGCCTCGTTGATGCGCATTCGGGGTACATTCACAGGGTTGTCTGTGAATTATGTCGCAAATTGAACCCCAGTATGGGATACGCAAACTCGCTCCCACAATGGGAATATCGCGTCGTCCACCCTAAGCTCTGGCAATTCGAGGCGCTGTGGTATTCCCCGACTTATTCGCGCGAAATTGGCCCTTCGTTTGCACGCAGTCTCCCCTATCCACAATCCAGATTGTGCGTCCTAGCCTGGCTGAAAGTGTCTTTCAAGCCTGTTGTATCCGCGCCTGCGCCAACTAACAGTCCAGGCCTTTGGGGTACCCAGCGTGCGGCGCAGTGTTGCGGGACGTTAGCTTTTCACTAGTCACCCTATCAAAAAGGTTACAAACTATGTCGGATATTCTCCAGCAGATTTCAGCGCATCCGCTGGATAACGTCAAAGGTGTTCTGCTGATCCTGGTGCTGATTGGAATTGCGCTCAGATTTGCACCTAAAGGCGTCTCAGTAGCCGGCCACGATGCCGGACAGCTTTTCCTCCTGGCAGCTCTGCCACTGTTCTTCATTGACTTCGCGACCAGCGCCGAATATGCAGCCGGTGAACTCCACCAGGTGCTGGCCGAGCACAATCTCTTGATGTATGCGCCGGTAGGCGACCTGATCATCGCATTGCTTAATATCGCCTTCGGGGGACTGTACATCTATGCGCTGGGTGTGTTCCGCGACGGCGGCGGCGCGGACACCGCCAGTATGCGCTACCTCGGCCCAATGGCTGCCATCATGGTCGCCTTCCTTCTCCTGGAGGACTACACACTGACAGTTGTGGTCAGCAGTTTGAGCGGCGCTGATCAGATTTTATCCACCGTAAACGCCGTGGATTCGGCATCGCCGATTATCCATATCCTCCTGGGGATGGGTATAGCCTGGCTGACGTGTTGGCTCACGTTGCGGGGGCGGCACGATGCTTCCAGAGTAACCTTTGTGATCCTGTTTGTGTACGTGGCACTCATGGTCATTACCTTCCTGGCGCTCGGCGTGCAAACCTCGCAGGGCGTGAAGGACCTGGCCGCTGCCAATGGGCAGTTGGTTCCCATCACGCCTCTGGCTGCACCAGACGCGGACTTACCCATTGCTCAAATCATCGGAACGGTTGGCAATTCAGTGCTGCACGGCCTTGTCGCGCTCACCGGCCTGGAAGCCGTCAGCAATGGCCTTCAGTTCATCAAGGATGAGGACGCGGTGTACGTTCGCTGGGGGAAAAAGCACTTTCCGCGCTTCGATGGACTGTGGAAGTTCTTGTCAGGGCGTGTAGGCGTGGGCCGTACCATCCAATTCGGGTTCCTGTTCTGGGGCGGTCTGACCACCGCGCTCAACTCGTATTTTGCCAACTACTTCAACGTCCGCAACGACGTTTTTGGGCGAACCCTGGTCGGGAACCTGGCCTACATAGGACTGGTGCCAATCGGTGGTTATTTCCTGTACTTCTTCCGCCAGATGTGGTCGTCGCTGACCTTATCCTTCGCCAATATGACCGCCTATGAAGACATGCAATCCACCGCGTACCGTGACGGTGTGCGCGGCATTTTACCGGTGCGGTTGGTGTACCGCTCTCCCAACGGCAACTTTCCTCGCCCGGTGCTGATCACCTTTGTGGCGGCAACCATCATCATGATCCTGGTCGCGGGCAATACCAGCGCCGCCGTTCCTTTCTATGGGATCGGCGTGTTTGCGCCTATTGCCTTCATGGGCTTTTCAGTGACTCGACATATCCGGCGCACGAAGCCCGCAGGCTACCACGTTGTTTCAGCCATCACGT
>DATGFK010000844.1:0-2933 GCA_035309185.1 Aggregatilineales bacterium | reverse complement strand
CCACGCCCGTTAGGTTGGATAGCGGTTAGCGCAACTCTTGCGTAATTGGGTGCATGGGGTGACTACCCAGGCAACGGATGGGACAAGCGCAATACCCAATCGGCGGCGCAACTCTTGGCGTCGCGTAACCCCGATGAACGGATGGCGGCTAGAGCTGCGGAAGGCTACGCCGACTGCGATCAATACATTGCAGGACAGAAACGGCTCCGCTCCCGGCGCCTGATCATGAGACCAACTTCCTAGAAATAAGGCGCTGCCCAATAAGACGCGATTGCCAGCGCCCCTGCCAGCGCCCCTTGACAACTCAAACGTAACTTTGCTAATCTACATATTGAGTGCGGGCTGACCGTAGCTCCAAGCGCATAGCAACCGAACCTTGCGAAAGCTGGCCGGGCTGTCCAACCGAAGGGTTGGCTCCCGGCCCTATTTGTTTTCGATCACATCAACTGAGGGGCAAGTGCACGATGTGGACACAGACCACGTAATCGAAACAAGAGAGACCGGGAAGGCCCGCTCTCTTCTGTAGAAATGCATAGACAGGACATCGCGCTAAGCAACACACTTCATGGACATTTCATTGGATGATTTGCGTGCGTACGCCCGCTGCCCGCTGGAATGGTTTTGGGAGCGGCGCGCTGGCCTGTCTCGGCCGCCGACGATTGCGGCCCTTGTGCCGGTGGCCATTCGCACGGGCTTGAGTTTCTACTATGGCGGCCATGCAAACGACCTGGCTGCCTCCGTCGGACTCGTTTGGCAGGATTGGTGTGAAGGGTGGGGCGAGGCGGCCTTAGCCCTCGAACTGGCAGAATACGCGGTCGGCCGCGCCAAGATCCTCAACCTCTTTGCCACCGGCCGCGTCCACCGGCCTGACGGTGGGCGCTATGCCGTGCCCGAGATGACCAACGAATATCGCAGCCGGATGCACTCGGCCGGTCTGACGCATCGAGGGCGCAAGCTCGACGAGTTTGCCCAAACTCACGGCCTGTTGACGGCTGATGAGGAAGACCGCCCAGGCAGCGCATTGGGCGACGCGTTCGCCACCTGCTTGGCGGCAGCCGAGCGCGTGATGCCCGACATGCCGGCCCGCAACGTGGTCCTCGGCTGGCAGGTGCCATATCGGGTGAATCTGGGCGACGGGGTGCACTTGACTGGTAGCGCCGACCTGGTGGTTGAGGCGCCGGGTGATCCGGGAGTGGTTATTCTGGAGGTCCACGATTTCGAGGCAACGCCCTGGATTCGGGCGGGGCTGGCGGGCCGTGATTTACGTGTGATCGCGGCTTCGCTGGCAGAACCAACAGCCCGCAATGAATCTGATGGCACGTCAGTTACCTGGCAACAGGTTACGAAGGTGACATTTCGCCACTGGCCAACCGGCCAAACCTTCAACTTCCGCGAGACGAACTCCGGCCATTTGCTGGCGCTGGTTGCTTCGATCGCTCGCGGCATGCGCCACCATGTAGTGATTCCACGGGCAGTTACGGGCTACGACACCTGCCGGAACTGTGCCTACCGCGAGCAGTGTTGGAGCGGGGCGGGCTGGGACGCGCTCCCGCTTATTGATCCGGGAATGCTGGGATTTGCTGAACAGATGCGCACTGTATTCCAACAATTTCACGAAACACCGAGTCAGAATGGCGCGACTGCGCACCACACGAATGAAGCAATTGCGCTACTGGAAGAAGTGCTGCAGGAGGCGGGAAACCCCGACGATGAAAGGGCGATACTCGAGGCGGGCCGGCTCGTGGTGAAGCCGAGCGATCACAATGGACTCTGATGCGCTTCGCCAGCCAGATCAGCTTCGGCAACAACAAGCCATCTTCCTGCGCACAGTAGCGCATGCCCTGCGCACGCCGTTGCAGTCGTTGCAAGGCTTTGCCGAGTTGCTGGAGCCCGGTTTGTCACCCGCGCAAGTCGATCACTACATCGGCTTCATCAAACGCGATACCGCGTACATTACTGCCATCGTGGACGATCTTTGCCTGCGCTACGAGCTGGAGCGCGGCCCCGTGCATCTCTTTCCGGCTGTTGTCGAAGTGGGATCCTTGCTCACGGAGCTTGCTCAAGCTTTCGAAGCTACAGTCCCCGATTGCCTGGTCATGCTCGACTATTCCGACGATGCGCCGGCGTTATTCGCCGATCGAGACAGGCTGTTGCACGCTTTGTGGACGCTGCTGCGTAACGCCGAACGATGCCGGCCAGACCCGAGCCATCCGGGTTGTGCAGTCGTACTAGCTCGGCTGGTCGCGCCGTCCCGACGAATAGAATTCGTGGTCGAGGACGACGGGTTAGTCATTCCTCCCGAGTGTGCGGCTGCCCTCTTCGAGCCCCTGGCCGAACTTCCTACAGTACTCGGTCGACCACGCCTGGGTGTGGGCCTGGGTTTGTTTGTGGCGCGCGAGGTGGCTCGACAGATGGGCGGCGACCTGTGGCTGGAATATACCCATGCCATTGCCGGCCGGCAGCGGGGCAACACCTTCATCCTCAGCGTCCCTGTCTTTGAAGGTGAGGTTGGCCATGCCTGACGTGCTGGTAGTTGAAGACGAATTTGCACTCTGCGAGTTTCTGACGCACGCGCTTCGGCGCGAGATGCTTCCCTTTCGCCTGGCGCAGAATGGGCAGGAAGCATTGGACCTGGCGGCCGAATTATGGCCGGGCGTGGTGCTGCTCGACCTGACGTTGCCCGGCATGCTGGATGGATGGCAGGTATGGGACACCCTGCAGGAGCAAGCGGACCAGCGATCATTGCGCGTCATCCTGTTTGCAGCCGAACTGGACAGCGCCGCGGAGTGGCAGGCTCGGCGGCGATCTGTATGGGCGATTTTGCGCAAGCCCGTTTCTCGCGCCCGCCTGGTGGAGCGAGTGCGCGGTGCTTTGGCGGAGGTGGAGGCAGATGCCTGACCGTCCGTCGAACAGCCAGCGCATCTTGATTGTCG
>DATGFK010000843.1:0-5095 GCA_035309185.1 Aggregatilineales bacterium | reverse complement strand
CCGTAAGCGCCGACGTGCGAGATCGCCAGCAGATCGCCCGGCGCGAGTGGCGGGAGCAGGACATCGGCACGCAGGACATCGGCGCTTTCGCACACCGGGCCAACCACATGCGACTTCAGCCGATCCGCGTTGGCCGCTTCGCGAAGGGGCAGTACATTGTGGATCGCGCCGTACAGCGCCGGGCGGATCAACTCCGTCATGCCGCCGTCTGTCACGACGATGACGCCTTCTGGACTGGCCTTCACATACTGCACCTCGACCAGCAAGATTCCCGCGTCGGCAACAATAGACCGGCCCGGTTCCAACAGCAAGGACAGCGAACGTCCATCCAGGCAGGCTGTCAGCGCAGAGGCAAAAGCGCCAACGGGCGTGACGCTTTCGCCCATATAGGACACCGGGAATCCGCCGCCCAGGTTGAGATAGGTCAGTTGTGGGTAAGAGTCGAACAGGGGAAGTACGGCCTGGACGGCTTCAACGGTGCGTTCCACATTCCCCAGTTGGCTTCCGATATGGATATGCAAGCCCTGGATCGTCAGCGTGGGCGAGTCTAGATACTCGTCGAGTAAGCGCCGTGCCTCATCCAGCGGAATGCCGAACTTCGCCGCCGAATGACCCGTTGCGATGTAATGATGGGTATCGGCCAGCACAGCCGGATTGATGCGCAGGGCGATGCGAGGGCGTTTGCGCAGCGTCTGCGCGATGTCCGCGATGCGGGCCAATTCCTGACTGCTCTCCACGTTGAGCCAGCCCACGCCGACTTCAAGCGCATAGGCGAGTTCCTGCCGAGTCTTCCCGACGCCCGCAAAGACGATCTGCCCTGGCGATGCCCCGGCGCGCAGTGCGCGGAAAATCTCCCCGCCGGAGACGGCATCCAGCCCCGCGCCAGAGTCGATCAATAACTTCACAAGGGCAAGGTTCGCGTTGGCCTTCAGGCTGTAATGAATGTCCGCCTGTGGAAACGCGCTTCGGATTCCTGCCCAATTTTCGAGCACGCGATCACGGCTGTAGACGTAAGAAGGCGTGCCCGCTTCAGCCGCGATCTCGGTCAGGGCGACGCGATCCGCGTAAAGTTGCCCGTCGACGTAGTGAAATGCCATCCACGACCTCCTGCGTGTTCAAAAATGAATTGTCTATGCTCAGAATAGTTTACAGATTTGCGCGGGTTACTGTTCGAATATGATCGGAAGTCCCCCTCTTGTTGCGCGAATTCCAGATTCTCTCATAATAAATCCTTATGAAGAGTCCACAACTGTCTCGACGTAGACGGATCATTACCGTGAGCGTGCTTGGTGCGGCGCTGCTGCTGCTTGTCCTTATCGAATTTGGCATCGGCTATGGTAACTGGCAGCGCGAGAATGCTCTAACCGCGTCAGGCGTGGTTACGCAGGGCGTCGTCACCAATCTGTATTCGACTACGGGCCGAAGCCCCGAATACTGGGTGGATTACCGTTTCAGGCTTGGCACGCAGGATGACGTGCTTGACCTGACCGGGTCGCAAACGGTCAGCCAGGACTTTTACAACGTCTTGATAGTTGGGAAAGCCATTTCCATCCGTTATGACAAGTACGATGCCACGGTTTCGGAAATTGACGGGCAGCCGGCCAGTATTGTAGCGCCGTTTGCTATCGGCGGACTTCTTCTAATCGGAGTCGTAATTTGTTGTGTCGCAGCAATCCGCTTTATTCGCCAAAAGCAAGCGCAGTAACGCCAGATTCAGCGCGTCGGTTCAGGCGTCGCAGTGAGCGATGGAATGGCGGCCTGTAACAACTGCACGAACTGGCTCAGGTCAGCGCTGCTCACGTCGGAGACGGCCCAGAAGTTCATTCCAGCTTCCGACCAGGACAGCAGGGTGTAGCCCTGCTGCTCAAGACGAGTCGACGCGCCGGACTCGCCTGATTGTGACGGCCACACAAAGACGTTGATCACGTGTTTGTTGCGCTGGTAAACCAGGGCGGCAACCGCGCGATTGTCCAGGTAATCCAGGCGTCCGCCGATGAGCGGAAACCCGTCAGAAGCCAAATCAACCACGGGCGGCGAAAAGTCCAGTTTGCCATCAAACCAGGGCTTCACCGTATGCTGATCGGTTGAGACCACATCGGCCAGGTGATTCGCCATCAGCGAACGAAGATGGCTCGCCAGCACGTCTCCGCTCAATTGAGTCTGGGCTGAAGGAAGGGATTGACTTCGCGCAAACAAGGCCGCACCCAACACAAAGATCAGCAGGGCGGCAGCCAGGATACTCCACTGGAGCGGGAACCTGCGCGGCGAAAGCGCTGGTGTACTGGTTATCGCGCCTGAAGGCAGTGAACTTCTAAGGCGCATTTTCAGGCCGGACGGTGCGGCGAAGTACAGGCTTTCGGCCTTCAGCGCATTTCTGAGCGCCTGGCGGTTACGCAGGATAGCTGTACACGTGCTGCATTCGGCCACGTGGCGCTCAACGTCCAGGCTGCGAACGAGGTCAAGCTCGCCATCAAAATAGGCATCTAGCAAGCTGCGGGATTCTTCGTGGGTCATGAGCCTATTCTCCGATCAACCGTTTTTCGAGGCTTTGTTGCAGGCGTCGGCGGGCGCGGGCAAGGCGGGACATGATGGTTCCCAGTGGGACGCGCGCCATCTGGGCCATTTCTTTGTAGGACAGCCCTTCCAATTCACGTAGAATAATCGCCTCACGCAGTTCCAGCGGAAGCTCCCCCACCGCCTGCCGGAGCATGTCGAGGTCGGCTTCTAGCGAGAGCAGGGTTTCCGAGTTTTCGGCCTCATCCGCGACGGTATACAGTTCCTCGTCAAAGGACGCGGCCAGGTTTTCCGGCTGGTTTCGATGCAGCCACGTATAGCACGTGTTCCGCACGATAGTCAGCAGCCAGGCCCGGCTGTCGTTGATACCGTTTCCGTGAAAGGTTCCAAAGGACTTAAACGCGCGTAAATAGGCTTCCTGCACCATATCCTCCGCATCCTGGGCGTTGCCGGTAAGCCATCGGGCAAGGTTGTAGGCAGCATCCAGGTGAGGCAACATCAATTGCTCAAAATAGCTCCGTTTGTCCTGCCCTAGCACACCTGCTCCTTTTGCTGTGCGATCCATTTATGACTCACGCGATCACCAGTTTATTCCCATTTTCTACAAACGGCCTATGTCGGGGCGCGTGAAGATCGCTGAAAAACCTGAAAAATACAAAGGGCGGCTCCGCGTTATCGAGCCGCCCCTGTTGGATTCTTGTCTTTGGGACACGCACCGGTGGTCCGGCTGAAGCGCTACGCCTGAGGCTTCAGATACAGTTCATGCGCCTGTTTGAAGCTGATCAGCTTCTGCTGATCTTCATCCCACAACGCGAGCTGCGAAGCCAGGATTTTGGCGGCTGTGCTCATCGTGAAGATAGGAACATTCTGGAATTCGGGGTTGTCGTTGTGGCATTTTTCCAGCAGATAGTTGGGAATGCGCGGACTCAGGTGGTGGATGTGATGCAGTCCAATGTTGCCGGTGAACCACTGGAAAATACGAGGCATCTTGAGGTAGGAACTGCCCTGCAACGCCGCCGCCGTGAAGTCCCATTCGGGATGGTAGCGCCAGTAGGCATCATCATACTGGTGTTGGACGTAGAACAACGCAATGCCAATGCTGCCTGCGAAATAGGCAATTGGCAATTCGACGAGCAGGTAATTCTTGAAGCCGATCAGCAGCGACAATCCGATGATCAACCCAAGCAGGGCCAGGTCTGTGTAGATCAGGCCGCGTCTCGACTTCTTGGTCGTCGCACTCTTCATGGCAAACGGCGCGCGCTGATTGATCAGAAACATATACAGCGGGCCAGGGCCAAACATCATGAATGGGTTGCGGTAGATTCGGTAGCCCAGCCGCTGCCACTTGTTGTAGGCCAAGTATTCCTTGACCGTCTGGGTCTGGACATCTCCGAAGCCGCGAAAGTCGAGATCGCCGGAGGTGGCGTGGTGCATGGCATGGCCGGTGCGCCAGTATTCGTAGGGCGTAAAGGTCAGCACCCCGCACACGAAGCCGACCAGGTCGTTGGCTTTACGGGATTTGAAAAACGACGTATGTCCGCAGTCGTGCTGGATGATGAACACGCGCATGAGGAACGCCCCCGCAATGGGGGACAACGCCAGCGTGATCCAGTACGAGTAGCTCAGACTGAGGTACATGAGTACCCAGATGGTTATGAAGGGTACGAAGCTGCTGGCAATCTGCCAGACGCTGATACGGACGCTTGGGTTGGTGTACCTGGCAACGGTTTTTGTCCAGGTAGGTTTGGTACGCGGTTTGGTGACACTGGGTAATTCGGTAGTGATCGTAGTCATATTGGTGGTTCTCTCTTGCAGTTCTTATAGGAAACAGTAGCCCAATTTGCGGATTGTAACACAGTCTGATCCTGTCACAGCAACAAATTGTCTCCTCTCACCCGTTCGTTATGTTAACGGTATCCTGGGCGCTGACAGGACGATTTCAGCGACTCGCTGCAAATACCGGGAGTCAACGGTGTGATCTACCCACAGGTTGACCAATCGCGGCGCAATAGCCTCGGCGATGGGCGCTGTCCCTGGCGCGAACAGTCCCGACAGCGACGGATAAAGGCGTGATCCAGGCAGGCCCGCCGACTGCAAATGACGGGCAATCCAGTTGGCACTGGCAGTGTTGTGGGCTGCGAAGGTCAATCGCCAGATCGAATCGCCGGGACGTATGTCCAATAGATGTAACCCTGCCGCGCTAAGTTCGTTGTGCAGTAGCGCTGCCCGCTCGTTCCGCTGTGTTACATTGTCAGATAGATACTGCCAGCCTTTTTGAATCTGCTCAACGTTATGGCCGAGGGTGCCTGGGTCGAAAGGCCGGATCAGGGCAGCGCGCACAGGCTGAATCTGGCTGCGGTAACGGCGCAGCCGCCCTGTGCCTGGCGATGGCAGATCGAGGGACGGCGCATGGTCGTTTAGTGGGATACGCTGAATGGCTTCCCACAGCGCGTCGTCGTCGGTTGCCACGGCTCCCCCGTAACCGGGGATCATCTTGGTCGGGTGGAAGCTGGTAAAGGCGATCTCCGATAGGGTTCCGACAGCCAAGCCTGACGGTGTTGAACCGCCAAGGCCCTGAACG
>DATGFK010000842.1:0-3463 GCA_035309185.1 Aggregatilineales bacterium | reverse complement strand
ATGTCTTGGAGAGCCGCCAGGAAGATCAGCATCATCGTGCCTGAAGTTGTCCAGGTGGCAAGCATCATGATGGACAGCATGGTCACGCTTGGCCCACTGATCCAGTCCCACAGCCTTTGACCGAGCACCTTGGTGTGGATCAGCCAATCGGGCGCAGTGTTAATATTCAGTCCAAACAGGCCCAGGATATTTTGAAATACCCCATGCGGATCGCCTGTCCAGGTCACGGTAGTGCCGAACACCGAATTGATGATCCCGAAGCGGTTGAACAGCCACAAAAATATGATCGCGACGGCAACCGATGAGGTGATTGATGGAAAGTAAAAAGCGGTACGAAAGAAGCCCTTGAGTTTCAAAAAACGCTGGTTGACGATAACGGCCAGCAGCAAAGCAAGTATGGTCTGCGCTGGCACCACGCCCAGCGCATAATAGGCGGTATTTTTTAGCGCTCCGTAAAACTCATCGCCGGTTGAATTGCCGTTGACCAGGAGATCGGCATAATTCGCCGTGCCAACCCAATTGGCTTTGTCGAGCGTCTCCTGCCCCGTCCAATCCGTGAAACTGAGGCCAAAGGCCGCGACCATCGGGATAAGCACAAATAGTCCCAGAATGATGAGCGCGGGGGTAACAAAGCCAATGCCTGCCAGCAATTCCTGGGTTCGCTTGCCAGCCAAAAATGAGGGACGCGCACTGTCCGCTCTGGCTGCGCTCAGCGCTTGTGTCGTCATACGTCAACCCTCCGGACGTACCGTGGTACGCCCATCTTTTCACGGGATGATTATGTGATTATGCACGGCGAACGCCTGTCATGGCGTCCGCCGTAATTCCATCAAAATGCTATTGAGTAGCGGCCATCGTCGCGGAAGCGCCCGCGCCGCCCTTGCTGGCGTTGAACTTGCTCAGCACGTCATTGCCCGTCTTTTCGATCTCAGCCAGCGCGTCGGCTACCGTCTCCGAGCCAGCTTCAACCAGGTCAATCTGCTTATTGATGTCGTCGTTCACGGCGTTGAAGCCCGGTACGAAGCCCCAGCGATGGGCGTACTTCGCACCATCCAGGTAGACCTTCTGTTCTGGGAATTTTGCCAGCCATTCGGTTGCCAGGCTCTGGCGCGACGGCATCACGCCGAGGGTCTCGGTCACAACCTTCATTGAGTCGGGGTTGACCAGGAAGTTGGCTAACTTGGTCGCCGCGTCAATGTTCTTGCCAGCCGCAGCCACGCCATAGCAAACGGTGAAAGCCATCGTCGCCTGGCCTTTTGGTCCTGCGGGCAGTGGCGCCGAGACGTATTTCAGGTTTGGCGCATTTTTCTTGGCATCGCCCAGGATCCAGTTACCCTCGGCGGTCATGGCTGCCTTGCCCTTTTCAAAGGCATCGCCCGGCCAACCCGCACCCACGTCGGCGGATTTCTTGGCATTGCCACCGACGAACAGGTCAGTCCACGCCTTAAGCGCTGCTGTACCTTCCGGGCTGTTGATGGTCATTTTGGTAAAGTTGTCATCGGTGACGGAACCGCCAGCAGCATACAACCAGGCCAGCCAGCGCGCCACGTCGGTGTTTTCGACAAAGCCTGCCACATCCTTTGTGGTCATCGCTTTGGCATCAGCGGCCAGTTCATCCCAGGTCGTCGGCGGGTTCTTGATACCTGCCGCTGCCATCATATCGGTGTTGATCTGGAGGGCCAATGTCGAGAAGTCTTTCGGCGGGCAGTAGAATTTTCCGTTGACCGTGAAGGCCTGCACCAGCGACGGGTAGAAGTCGCTCACATTGTCAATCTTATCGCCAATGGGCACCAGGGCGCCGCTTTGAATCTCATTGGCAAGATCATTCGAGTCGACGTAGAACACGTCCGGCGGCGTACCAGCCGCCAGGGCCTTGTTCAGATTGGTGGTCATGTCGGACTGGACAACAAACTGAGCCTGGACATTGGGGTCAACCTTGTTGAAATTCGCGATAACCTGGTTGACTGCGTCGGTCTCGGCCTGCCCGGAAACTCCACCCCACAACACAAGCTTTACGGGGTTTTGAGCGTAGGCACTCGGTACGAGCGCTACGGCTAACGCCAACGCGACGGCGACACTTACGAGACGCACGGCTTTTCTCATGTTCATCCTCGCTTTGCAACTAAATAATCGAAACGCCAAAATCGGAACGATCCTCTCAGGGTCTGGAAGACGCGAGTGTGACTTGCAGCCTACCACCTCCTTTCCAGCGTTTCTAATCCGTGATGGAATTTTTCAATGCGGGAACAAGTTCTGGAAATAGCTAAACGTTCGATTCTATATTTAAACGTTTAAGTTATTCCAGTTTAGAATCAATTGCAACCATTGTCAATAGATGTGCAGACCGATCACCTCTTCAACCCGTCAATCAGCCCCGGCTTTCACGCTTTCGGCCTCCCGTGCAAGATGAACGGTATGCTGCTGGCCGCGAAAATTCACATGGAAAGTTAACGAACGCCAGTGTTCTGGCAAATGGGGATCGACTGTAAACGTATCTCCCTTGACGTGCAGCCCGGCAAAGCCAAAAGTGGCCGCTTCCCACAACCCACCGGCTGCCGCGCCGTGAATGCCATCACGGACGTTGCCTTTGGCATCCTCCAGGTCAATCGCAGCCGCGTAGAGAAATTCCCGAAGGGCGTCATCCAACAATCCCAGGCGCGCGGCGACCCAGGCGTGGGTCGAAGGACTGAGCGAAGAACCATGATCGACCAGGGGATAATAGAACTTCCAATTGCGAAGTCGATCTTCTTGGGGGCCAAATTCCTCGCCAAGCAGGGCCATTAGCATCACCACATCGGCCTGCTTGATGATCATGATGTGCTGGATCGCTTCGTGGCCCAGGATCGCATCCATGGGCGTCGTGCGCGGCGCCCAGTATTCCAGCGGCACCCTTTCCAGCTTGAAGAAGCCCTCAAACTGTTCCAGGATGCCGCGATCCTTGTCCTGGGGGATAAACATTTTGTCGGCAACATCCTGCCAGTGTGCCAGGCGCTTGGCAGAAAGGCCCAGCCGCGAACGCAGATCATCAGCTTTGGCCGAGTGTTTTTCCTCCAACCACTTCAAGACGCTCAACGCGGTGCGCAGATGCCAGCGTACAATGCTGTTTGTGAAGACGCTGTTGTTGATATTTTCGTGGTACTCGTCCGGGCCGATCTGCATGTCCAGTTCGTAGCGATCCTGGGCAGCGTTGTATTTCACGCGGGAACCCCAGAACACTGCTGTATCCAGCACTATCTCTGCACCGCAATTGACGAAAAAGTCTTCGTCGCCCGTCCAACGCCAATATTGCATGACTGCATAAGTCACATCAGAAGAGATGTGCTGCTCGGTATCGCCTGTCCAAATACGGATTCGCGTGCCATCCGGCTCCGGGTTCGTCCAACGGGGCGTGGTTTCTTCGCCGGTGTCCGTGCTTTCCCAGGGGTACATTGCCCCCTCATAGCCGCCTTCGCGGGCCTTGTGA
>DATGFK010000841.1:0-9555 GCA_035309185.1 Aggregatilineales bacterium | reverse complement strand
ATCCACGGTCAAGCGAGCGGTACATTGACCGTGTTTGGGCCGACCCGGATGCGTTATGGGCGCACGATCTCCGCAGTACGCTACGTTTCGGCATTGATGAGCAATTTGCTGGTCAATGTCTTCGGCCCCGAAACCCCTCCGCAGTCCGACAGAAATTGAGGGGCAGATTTACTTGCTTTGCAGGCAGTAGATCGTTCCTTTGTAGCCAACTGCGTACAATTCGCCCTGTTCGTCCAGGCCGAATGAGCTGATTGGAGTGCCCAGCTCCGCGAAAATACGCACTTGCCAGTTGCCAGAACTATCCCGATAGGCCGACCAGATGTGCCCATAACAATAGTCGCCAAATAAGTAGACACCTTGCAAAGCGGGCAATGCGATTCCCCGGTACACGTAGCCACCCACAATCGCACAACCGGCGGAATAATCATAGGTATAGACGGGCATCGTCAGTCCAAATGGCACGATACCAGGCAGAAATTTCTGGTTTCCTTCGTAATAATTCCAGCCGTAATTCTCGCCGCCATGACTGGATGCGGGCTGGAAATCCACTTCTTCCCAATTCTTTTCGCCCACGTCCCCAATGTAGAGGTCGCCTGTTGCAGGATCAAAACTGAAGCGCCAGGGGTTGCGAAAGCCCAGCGCCCATATTTCCGGAGCATAGCCCTTAACACCTACAAAAGGATTTGAGGGGGGAACCGCATAGGTATCGGCATTGACGTCAATGCGCAATATTTTGCCAAGCAGCGACGTTTTGTTCTGCGCGAAATCCTGCGGATCGCCGACGTTTCCGCCATCGCCTGACCCAAGGTACAGGAAGCCGTCAGGGCCAAAAGCCAACTGGCCCCCTTTGTGATTTTCATAGGGTTGTTTAATCGTCAGGAGGATGGCAGCGCTGGAGGGATCAGCCTGGTCGGGGTCGTCAGAGGAGACTTTATAGCGAACCAGCACGCTGTCGCCATCCGGGTTGCTGTAGAAAATAAAGAACAGGCCGTTCCTGGCATAATTGGGATGGAACGCCAGGCCAAGCAGACCTCGTTCGGTATAGCCACCCTTCACCACATCGTCAACGACCCGATCCGTAATGTCAAGAAAGGGTTTGTCCTGCAAAATGCCGTTTTTAACGACAAAGATCGTCCCGCCTTGTTCGACGACGAACAGCCGATTGGAGCCGTCGCCCGCATTGGTGATATCTATGGGGCTATCCACGCCGCTGAAGAACTTCGTCCAGGTGTATTGACTGGTATCAGGCGTTCCGAGTGGGGTGGCCTGGGCATACCCTATTGAACCTTTGAAAAAAGCGGCAGCAAGGATCGCTGTAAAGATCAGCAGAACGACGATGCGTTTGGTCACGTTCCATTTCCTGAAGGCTTGATATAGCCGAACGTAGAATTTGAACTGTAACGCTTTGCAGGAGTTCGTTCAAGCGTTCCTTTCTGGCCTTTCAGCATGAACAGGTTATAATTCCCCCACACGGGAAGGACTAAAGGCGTTTGAAAACTCTTATCACGGGCGCAGGCGGGTTTGTAGGCCGTCACCTGCTGACCCATCTCCGAAACAACACTGATAATTTCCTGTATGGTACCATTCTAAACGACGGTGAGCGCCGCCCGGAATTGGTTGCCTTGTGTCCTGATCTGCATATACTCGACCTACGCGATCCTGACGCTGTGAGCAATCTTATCGCCAGCGTCCGTCCCGACGCGATCTACCACCTGGCCGGGCAGCCTTACGTGCCGCGCTCTTTTGACGATCCGTGGGACACCCTGGATAACAACATACACGGAACACTTAATCTGTTACAGGCGGTCCGTGAACTAAAATTATCCACGCGCATCCTGGTCATCGGATCGGCGGAAGTATACGGCACTGTGCCACCGGAGCAATTACCACTCACAGAATCAACGCCTTTTGCCCCGTCCAGCCCCTACAGTGTCAGCAAAATCGGTCAGGATATGCTGGCTTTGCAGTATCATTTGGCGCACGGCATCTTCACGATCCGCGTCAGGCCATTCAACCACATTGGCCCCGGCCAAAACCAGCGCTTTTCAATCTCGGATTGGGCCTCTCAAATTGCCGAAGCGGAAGCAGGCCAACGGGAAAGCGTCGTCTACGTGGGCAATTTAAGCGCCGCCCGCGACTTCACCGATGTGCGAGATGTGGTGCGGGCTTACTCGGCGTTGCTTGAGCACGGCGAAGCGGGACAGGTCTATAACGTTTGCAGTGGCACGGCCCATACTATGCACAGCCTGCTGGACAGGTTGATCAGTATGTCTCAAGTGCCTATTGAAGTCCGCGTTGCGACGGAACGTTTCCGACCTGTGGAACTGCCAATACTGATGGGCAGTTACGCGCGCCTGCGCGAACGCACCGGCTGGCAGCCACAAATTTCTATTGAGCAATCTTTGCGCGACGTGCTTGACGAATGGCGTCAGGCCGTCGCTGCGCGGTTGGCGAATCGCATTTCTTGACTCGCGCCGCCTCACGAACCCAGGAACCTGACAGGAGCTACTCATGGCAAAACGTGCGCTTATTACCGGTATCACCGGGCAAGACGGATCTTATCTGGCCGAATTTCTGCTGAACAAGGGCTATCAGGTCTTCGGCCTGGTGCGGCGTACCAGTACGGAGAATTTCACGCGCATCAAGCACATCCAGGATCAGATCAAGCTGATCCCTGGCGATATTCTCGATCAAACTTCCCTTCAACATGCGCTGATGGAGGCCGAACCGGAAGAGGTGTATAACCTCGCGGCCCAAAGCTTCGTGCAAACCTCGTGGAGTCAGCCGGTGTTTACTGGCGATGTCACCGCCCTGGGCGTAACACGACTGCTGGACGCCATCCGATACGTTAACAAGAACATTCGCTTTTACCAGGCTTCGTCCTCCGAGATTTTCGGCAAGGTGCAGGAAGTCCCGCAGCGAGAGACGACGCCTTTCTATCCGCGTAGCCCTTACGGCGTTGCCAAAGTCTACGGCCACTGGATCACGGTCAATTATCGCGAGAGCTATGGGTTGCACGCCACCAGCGGAATCCTTTTCAACCACGAGTCTGAGCGTCGCGGGCTGGAATTTGTGACGCGCAAAGTAACCTACAGTGTGGCTCGGATCAAGCTTGGTATGTCCAAGGAACTGCGCCTGGGCAACCTGGATTCCCAGCGTGACTGGGGATTCGCCGGAGACTACGTGCGTGCCATGTGGCTCATGCTTCAGCAAGATAAGCCTGACGACTACGTGGTCGCCACGGGCGAGACCCATACCGTCCAGAAGCTCGTGGAAACTGCCTTCGGCCACGTTGACCTGGACTGGAAGAAATATGTCGTCCAGGACCCGGCCTTCATGCGTCCTGCCGAAGTGGATTTGCTGGTTGGCGATGCATCTAAAGCCGGACAGATGCTCGGCTGGGAACCCAACATGCCCTTCACCGAATTGATACAGATGATGGTGGATAGCGACCTCAAACTGCTTAAGAACGGCACTGAAGTGCGCTGAGATTCAGACTCCAAAAATGTTTGAATTTGATGTCAAGGCGACGTGTGGCCTGGCCCGCGCAGGCACACTCCAGACCCCGCATGGCCCGCTTCTGACACCTGTCTTCGCGCCGGTCGGCACACAGGCGACGGTGAAAGCAGTCGAGCCTCGTGAGTTGCACGAAATCGGCGCGACGTTGGTGCTATCGAATACTTACCATCTGTACATGCGGCCCGGCGACGACCTGGTAGCCGAGTTTGGCGGGCTGCATTCATTCATGGGTTGGGATGGCCCGATGCTGACCGACTCAGGGGGATTCCAGGTGTTTAGCCTGGGTGAGTTACGCCAGGTAGACGACGAAGGCGTGACCTTTCGCAGCCACCTGGACGGTTCGATCCATCGTTTTACGCCAGAAAAATCCGTGCAAATCCAGCACAACCTGGGCGCGGACATCATTATGTGCTTCGACGAATGTCCGCCGCCACTGGATCGGACAGTGGTAGAGAGCGCGACAAAGCGCACTGCGTTGTGGGCGAAGCGTTGTTTAACCGAACACGAGCGTTTAGGAAATGCCGAGCGTCAGGCGCTATTTGGAATCATACAGGGCGGGATATTCCCGGAATTGCGTGAGCGGTCTGCACAGGCGCTCACGGCACTGGACTTTCCCGGCTATGCTGTAGGTGGCCTGGCAGTCGGCGAGTCAAAAGCGCAAATGCAAGACACTCTCGATCAGTGCGTTCCGCTGCTGCCTGCTCACAAGCCTCGGTATCTGATGGGTGTAGGCAGCCCGGAGGATTTAGTGAATGGCGTGGCGCGCGGCATAGACATTTTCGACTGCGTTCTACCCACTCGCCTGGCGCGCAACAGCGCAGCGCTTACGCGCCGGGGACGAATCAACATGCGCAACGTCCAGTTTGCGCGCGATCACGCGCCCATCGAGGAAGGCTGCGGCTGCTATGCCTGCACACACTTCACCCGTGGCTATATCCGCCACCTGGTGAAAGCCGAAGAAATCCTGGCCCATCAGCTCTTGTCGCTGCACAACCTGAATATGCTGCTGACTCTGATGCGCGAGATGCGAGCTGCCATATTCGACGGGACATTTGCCGCCTATGCCGACGAATTCCTGGCGAACTATAAAGTTGTGCCGCACTGACAACGGTTCAAGGAGGGCCTTGCCTCGAAAGTATGGCAAGCGCCGGATATTTCCTGTGCGCAAAAATCGCAAGTCAGGGTACAATGCTTTTGAGCCGGTGCCGCGCCCGGAATCACAGAAAGGAATTCAATTATGCGCATTCGTGCTGGAGCCTGGATCGGCGTAAGTGCTGCAATCGTGCTTGTGGGTTTGGCGCTTTCGCAGGTCTCGCCTGCTCAGGCCAATATTACTAAAATTGCCCTGCATAGCCGTTCCTGTGGGACGGTGACGGCTTTCGCTACCTACGATGGTTTTTCAGAAGGAACTTTGAATTTCTACGCCGTCTTTGCCGTTGACCTCAACAACGATGGCAGTTTCGGCGATGCCGGTGAGCCGATCCAGTATGTCAAACTCGTGCCTTCTGGGCAGGCTGAATTGATTGGGACACATCTCCGCTTTCCTCCCCTGCCTGAAGGCTCGACCATAGCGGTGACTTCTTACGAGATAGACAGCGCCGGTGTCCGTGTATCCCAACAGGTTCCGCCTGTCGAATACAAATGCGCACACCGCCCCGCCCTTGATAAACTGCCTGAAAATGTCAGCCCCAGCGACATTCCAGATGTGGGCATTGTCGCCAAGATCAACCGACGATCCGTGGTTGTCTACACTTACCCGTCCTGGCGCTCGCAGCCCCTCGGCGGCCTTGGACGCGGCGCATTTGTGAATGCCCTGGCGCGCAATCAGCGTGGCGACTGGATCGAGATCAACTTCAAGGGCAAAATGGGATGGATCATGTGGGAAACACAGACCATCATGCTTGGCCCGTACACGAGCCTGCCTACGCTGCCGAATGCGGAGAACTATACACCCACGCCTATCCCCCCGACGCCAACGCGTTAAAGACCACAATATCTAGCCGCCTGTGAGCAAGCTGCCCGTAAAAATGTAAATGGGAGGGGATTGGGAAACCAGTCCCCTTTTACGTCAAAGGCTATGTTGCGGATCAAGTGCGAGAACGCTGCCATAACAATGATCCCGTAACACCCAACAAACTGAGGAAACAATTAAGGCCCGGCCCGTTTTCTGGAAAATCCGTAAGTCTTTGATACAATACAAATAATCCCAACTGGAAGCGCACGACCAAAATCTTTGCGCGTCTCACGGCGGAACCTCCATCTCTCCACGAAACTGATCAACCTCTGCTCTTTGCTTCAACTCTGATAGGTGCGTTTCAATCACGTCTGTTTCGCAACCAGTGAGTTAGATTGAGAGCATGAAATGAGACAGCAAAAAGCGTCTCCACTACAGCAGATTAGCTTTATCGGAAGCTACATTCCCCGCCAATGCGGCATCGCGACCTTTACCTCAGATTTGTGTCGTGCCATCACGGCAACCAACAGCCAGATCAACTGCTTTGCGGTTGCCGTCAACGACATACCTGAAGGTTACGACTATCCCGACGACGTCCGCTTTGAGATTGCGGAACAGGAACCCGCCTCTTATCGTCGGGCTGCTGACTTCCTGAACGTCAATGACGTGAACCTGGTTAGCCTGCAACACGAGTATGGCATTTACGGCGGGCCAGCCGGTAGCCATGTTCTTGCTTTGCTGGATGAACTTCGTATGCCGCTGGTGACGACCCTCCATACGATCTTGCCTGAGCCGGACGCCTACCAACGGCGTGTGATGAAAGACCTGGTTCAGCTTTCATCCAGACTCGTTGTGATGACGCAATATGGCGCAAAACTCTTGCACGATGTCTACGGTGTGCCGGACGATAAGATCGTCGTTATCCCGCACGGCATTCCCGATGTGCCCTTTGTCGACTCAAACTACTACAAAGATCAGTTCGACACCGAAGGCAAGATGGTATTGCTGACCTTCGGACTGCTATCACCCAACAAAGGCATCGAGAACGTGATTCAGGCACTCCCCAAGATCATCGAGAAACATCCTGAAGTCACCTACATCATCCTGGGCGCGACCCATCCGAATGTTTTGCGCTACGAAGGCGAGAGCTACCGCTTGCAGTTGCAGCGCCTGGCCCGCGATCTTGGCGTGAGCGATCACGTGACGTTCCACAATCGCTTTGTGAGCCTACCTGAGCTGAATGAATTTATCGGCGGGGCCGATATTTACCTGACGCCATACCTCAATCCCGCGCAGATCACGTCAGGTACCCTGGCCTATACCGTAGGCGCGGGTAAGGCGGTCATCTCGACGCCTTACCAGTATGCGAAAGAACTGCTGGCCGATGATCGCGGTTTTCTGGTTCCGTTCGGAGACTCTGACGCAATCGCCAGGCAGGTGCTTTACTTGCTGGATAACGACACTGAGCGGCACGCAATGCGCAAACGGGCCTACCGCTATGGCCGTGAGATGACCTGGACAAAAGTCGCCGCTCATTATCTTGAGGTCTTTCAGGAAATTTTAGTCGAGCATAAGTACGTTCCACGCGCCCCGATGTTCAAGCGTGATAACCGGCCAATAGAACTCCCGCCGCTCAAACTGGACCACCTGCGGCGGATGACTGATGACACAGGCCTGTTCCAACACGCCAATTTCTCTATTCCCAAGTACGCCGAGGGCTATACCACAGACGACAATACTCGTGCCTTGATCTTGACCGTTCTGCTTGAAGAAGTTGAGGGCAGCAAATCTGATCTGATCTACAGCCTGGCGTCCCGCTACCTGGCTTTTCTGGCCTATGCCTTCGACCAGGAAAGCGGGACGTTTCGCAACTACTTATCCTATGACCGGCGTTGGCTGCCCGACAAAACCGGCTCAGCCACCGGCTCCGAAGACTGCCAGGGGCGCGCATTGTGGAGCCTGGGCACGGTACTCGGACGATCGAACAACGAGCGGATGCGGGGCGTTGCCAGCCGCATGTTTGAAGTGATTTTGTCCCATGCACTGGACTTCACAACACCTCGGCCCTGGGCATATGCTCTGTTCGGCCTCAACGACTATTTGCGACGCTTCTCTGGTGACCGGGTTGCCCAGGAAATCGTCATGACCCTTGCAGAACGTCTTCTCGATCTCTACAAGCGGAACAGTACCCGGAAATGGCAGTGGTTTGAGGATGAGTTGACCTATAGCAATGCCAAACTTCCCCATGCGCTCTTGCTGGCGGGGCATTGGCTGAATCGCCAGGACATGATTGACAGTGGACTGGAATCCTTAAGTTGGCTGGCTAAAGAACACCGCGCAGAAGGAGATTTCTGCTCCTTTGTAGGCAACCAGGGTTTTTATCCCCGAAACGGTGAGAAACCGGCCTTCGACCAGCAGCCCATCGAAGCGTATGCTATGGTTTCGGCGTGCCTGGAGGCCTTCCGGATCACGGGCGAAGAACGCTGGTACCGGGAGGCTCGGAGTGCCTTCGAGTGGTTCCTGGGCCGCAACGAACTACGTCTGTCGGTTTACGATCCGTTTACCGGCGGCTGCCGCGATGGATTGCAGCCGAATCATCTCAACGAAAACCAGGGAGCCGAGTCCACTCTGGCTTATCTGCTTTCCTGGGTGAAGATGCAGCTTGCCGAGTATATCCTTGAGCCTGAACAGAAAGTTGCCGCCAGCAAAAATCTAGGCTTCTCGAAAGACGAGCAAGTGACTCGTGCCGAACTCGCGGAGGCGGCCAAAAAGAATGGCTCCGCGCACCGTAGGGATAAAGAAGGTTCTCGCCTGGCCTGACTGAGTCAAATGGATGACAAGGAGGAGCAAAATGGTCGCAAAAACGGGCAGACAGATGCGCCACCTGGAACAGACACAACTCTTTCACCGCTATGAAGGCAACCCGATCCTCACCGCCGCAGACTGGCCCTATGTTGCCAACACCGTGTTCAACCCTGGGGCTACACGTCTGCAAGATGGCACCACTCTGCTGCTGTGCCGTGTTGAGGATATGCGAGGACACTCCCACCTGTGCGCCGTGCGCTCCAAGAACGGTATTGATCGCTGGGAAATTGATCCGCAGCCGACCTTGCGCCCTGAACCTGAGAAGTTCCCTGAAGAACTGTGGGGTGTTGAAGACCCGCGCATCACTTTTGTGCCTGAACTCAATCAATTTGTCATCGCCTATACCTCATACTCGTGGGGCGGGCCAGGCGTCTCGCTGGCAGTGACCGAAGACTTCAATAAATTCGTCCGTTATGGCGTTATCATGTCGCCCGACGACAAAGATGCGGCCCTGCTTCCACGGCGAATTGGAGGACGCTGGGCGCTGATCCACCGCCCGCTGACCAATTACGGCGCGCATATCTGGGTCTCCTATTCGCCAGATTTGCGCACGTGGGGCAAACACAAATTGATCCTCGAAGCGCGAAAGGGAGCATGGTGGGATGCCAACAAAATTGGCCTGTCGCCGCCGCCTATTGAGACGACTGAAGGCTGGCTGATGATTTATCACGGCGTTCGGCAGACGCCGGGTGGCGTTATTTACCGGCTGGGATTGGCCTTGCTCGAATCCGAAAACGTTGAGCATTGTCTGCTGCGTGGGGAGACCTGGATATTTGGCCCGGAGGAGCCTTACGAACGCAATGGCGATGTGAATAACGTGGTCTTCCCTTGCGGCGTTACTGTCGGGGATGATGGGGACACGCTCAACCTTTACTACGGCGCGGCAGATACCAGTGTCGCACTGGCGCAGGCAAGTATCCGTGAACTGCTAGAGTGGTTGCATCTGACCGGCAAACCGGACGTTCCTAGCTTCCAGGTTCCTCGGAGCGAGACTTCGGAGAGGACCTGAGGAAGATTTTCTCAGGCTTCCAACGTTCGCCGTGCTCTCCCGTTGGAGCCAGTATTCCAAGGAAGCTGTCGCCAGGCCCGTAGGCCCGGCTTTGACTTACACCGTCAGACGTGGCGGGGTCAGAGCGTTCAATGGTTCTGCCGTTGCAGACCGCCTGCGCCGCGTCCAGATCTAGTTTAATTTCAGGCAACCCTGAGAGGGCTACCCG
>DATGFK010000840.1:0-2813 GCA_035309185.1 Aggregatilineales bacterium | reverse complement strand
AGTAATATATGGTTCAGGCGTCCAAATCAAAGTACTAGAAGCCTTCGAATCATCCACTCCATTAGTCGCTACCTCGACTGCCCTTCGGGGCCTCAATGTGAAACACGCGGAACAAGCGCTCATTGCAGATAATCCCGCCGATTTTGCGAATGCCGTTGTCCGACTACTTCGCGATGCTGCACTTCAGCGCCAGATTGGAACAGCCGGTCGCCGCTATGTTGAAACACATCATGACCTGAGCAAAACTACCGATAATCTGGTCAATTTCTATAAGCAAACAATTGATGCCTGGCAATCCGGACATGAAGAGGTAACTTGACTGGAATCATTCAACATCTTCAGTGCAGTTCCTTGAGCACCCCTGTTGTCGCGTATATGGCACGTTCACATATGTTCGTCGCGCGATCCCCGCTTCGCTCCAGGTTATGTGACACCCATAGCAGATAGGTGGCTCGCTTGACCGTTGATGGATCATGGGTCATAAAACTGATCAGCGTGTCGTACACACTGGTTTGCAGAGCGTCCACGTCATTATCGCGCTGGACAACGTTTTCGGCCAGTTCCGGGCTGTGCTCAAGAAAGGCCCTGACCGCATCCTTGATCATTGCGCGCACGAGTTCTGCCATCTGAGGGATGTCAACCAAGGGCCTGAGCAGGGATTGGTCTACCATTCGCAGCGTCAGGCGGGCGATCCCGGCGGCATGATCGCCTATCCGCTCCAGGTTTGTCGCTACGCTGACCGCACCCATAACGTTGCGTAGATCGGTGGCAGTTGGAGCCTGTGTCGCAAGCAAAGTATAACAAGATTCTTCGATGGAATAGCGCAAATCGTTGAGGGCCGAATCGCCCTGGCTGACGTTCTGAGCCAATTTGCCATCACGGTCAATGAGCGCCTTCATCGCATCCACGAGAGCACGATCAACCATACTGGTCAGACGCAGCAAGTTATCACTTATTTCGGCATAAGAATGGTCGAGGGCTGACCGGGTTCGCATCTAAGTTCTTTCTACCGATTCCTAAACATTATACCTAATAGTGTAAGGTAGAAATCGGTCAGTGTTTGAAGTTCGTGGCATAATTGTAATTGTCTTTGTGCCAATTTGTATTGGATGCTTGTTAAAGTTTATTAAAATCAGGACGTTTCTATGGTAGCATCAGAACGTATCGCCCACAATGGTTCGCCTATCCACCATGAGAGTGCGCGTAACCCTGGCATTCCACTGGATTTTGGCTGGGTCAACGAAGTACGGATCAACCGAAGCGCCGTCGAGCGTCGTGCCGCAACGCTCGGTACCCGTCGGACGGTGAAAAAAGAGTGGCAGGCGGCATGGCTGCTGCGCGCAATCGCCTGTATGGATCTCACCACCCTGGCCGGAGATGATACCCCTGGAAATGTCAGGCGGCTGTGCGCCAAAGCGCGTCAACCCGTACGCCAGGACATGATCGAGACGATGGGCTTTGAGGGGTTACACCTCAAGGTCGGGGCAGTCTGTGTCTACCACAACCTGGTTTCGACGGCTGTGGAAGCACTGCAAGGGTCGGGGATTCCTGTAGCCGCAGTTTCGACGGGTTTCCCGGCAGCGCAGAACCCGCTCCGGCTAAAGATCGAGGAGATCAAGGAATCGGTGAAAGCCGGAGCCAAAGAAATTGACATCGTGATCTCCCGTGCCTTCGTTTTGACCGGAGATTGGCAGGCACTCTATGATGAAGTTCAGGTCTTTCGAGAGGCATGTGGCGACGCGCATCTCAAGGCCATCCTGGCAACGGGTGAACTTGGCACGCTGCGTAACGTCGGCATGGCAAGCCTGGTTGCTATGATGGCGGGCGCGGATTTTATCAAGACTTCTACGGGGAAAGAGTCGGTCAATGCGACTCTGCCCTTTGGCCTGGTTATGACCCGCGCCATCCGCGACTATTATGAGCGCACCGGCCATGCCGTCGGCTTCAAGCCCGCCGGCGGGATCCGCACGGCGCGGCAGGCAACCGACTGGCTGATTCTGATGAAAGAGGAACTTGGCAACGCTTGGCTCAGTCCGGCCCGATTCCGCATCGGGGCGAGTTCCCTGCTGACGGACATCGAGCGCCAGCTTTCGCACTACCTGACCGGGCGCTACGGAGCGGCCAGCCGGATGCCAATGCCTTGAGGGATACTTAAATATGCCTAACTCACAACTGGCTGAGATTTACGACATGATGGATTACGGCCCTGCGCCTGAGTCCGCGAATATTGCGCAGGATTGGCTCAAGCAGCATGGGCCGAAAATGAACATGTTCATTAATGGACGCTGGGTCGCGCCCGGTGGCGGTGAATTCTTTGACAGTATCAACCCGGCGACGGCCAAGCCCATCGCGCAGATCGCGCAGGCCTCGGCTGCTGAGGTGGACGCCGCTGTCGGCGCGGCACGGACGGCCTTCGAGTCATGGAGTAAGACACCCGGCCACGTGCGCGCCCGCTACCTGTACGCGCTGGCCCGCGAAGTTCAGAAACATTCGCGTCTTCTGGCCGTGCTGGAATCGATGGACAACGGCAAACCAATCCGCGAAACGCGGGACATAGACATTCCGCTCGTGGCGCGGCACTTTTACCATCACGCTGGATGGGCGCAGTTAATGGCGAAGGAGTTCCCCAATTACGGGCCAGTCGGCGTTGTCGGACAGATCATCCCCTGGAATTTCCCGCTGCTGATGCTGGCCTGGAAAATCGCGCCCGCGCTGGCGATGGGCAATACGGTTGTCCTCAAGCCCGCCGAATTCACCTCGATCACGGCGATCAAGTTCGCGGAAATTTGCGAGGAGATTGGGCTGCCGAAGGG
>DATGFK010000839.1:0-9577 GCA_035309185.1 Aggregatilineales bacterium | reverse complement strand
CTTGATGCCCTGCACGGCTGAATGAAGTTTTCGCAACGTATCGTCAATCAATTCCTGTCTGAACTTTGGTCTGGACATCGTAAGGCTTCTCTCTTGGATCGTGAAATCATTTCGTGATCAATCCAAGCACCTATTGTAGCAGCAAGTTGTAATTTTTTGCCGAGATATTTCACCGATTTTTTCAGGTTTGGAACAGCTTAGATAGACTTTCTCCGGGCGGTGTCCGCTAACAGAGTGCGGGCAAAGAGGGCAACGCTGACTCTCAGGAACGCCCGGTTTGTCTGGATATGGACGCTATTTTTGCCAATGTTGACGCCGAGAAAATCGGGTGCGTTTTTCTATTGTCATTGCCTCATTTTCCCGGTAAACTCGCCTGCCGAGCGGTGGCCCATGCGTTTGGAGAAAACGCGATGACGAAAGCAGACAAAGCAAATCGCCCTCTCACTGTTGCAAATCACTCTGAAGGAACCGCGTATTGGCTGGGTAGCGGCTATACGCTCAGCATGAGTTTCGATACCCTGCGCGATAAACAATGGCAGCGCCTTATGCACGTGATCTGGGAACATCCTGCGTTATACGGGCCTTTGCGGGACCGCTACGCGCCAGGTGAAGACCCAACGGCACGATTACCAATTGAGGCTCTACCGCCAACTGCCTCTATTACTCAGCATGGGCAGATCAGGGTGGGAGAGGCTGTTGTCGGATGCGACGTGCAGGCGACCCGTTCTTTGTTCGAATGCGTCTCCATTATGATCCCGATTACGATGTTTGAGGGACTGGAAAGCAGCCCTTCGATCCGTAAGGCGCACCCTGAACTGGAGGCATTGGACAATATCTACTACGATATTGCGCTCCACGTTTACGACGTACTGCCGTTCAAAATTGCCGCGATCGGTTACGAACGGGAATGCCAACTGCCTCTTGAACTTCGTTCCGAACCCGTGCTGAGGCACGATTTTCTGCTCACGGGCAACTTCCTGGCAACCTCGGACGTTTTGAACGCACTGGAAGGCGATCTTTCCCGTTACCAGGCAGTGCGCGCCGATTTGCACTGGCTTCCGGCCTCTAATTTATCCTGAACGTTTTTACCCATTTAATGGCATAACCCATGAAATATTTGGCTTCCGTAGGTGACAAAACCTATACCATAGAGATAAATCAGGATGGACAGATTACCGTTGACGGTGTTGACGAGAACGTGGATTTTCGGCAGATCGCCGGATCGCTTTTTTCCGCACTACTGAATAACGCGAGCTTTGAGGCGTTGGTCGAGGAAAGTGATGGGCGCTACCACGTTATGATGGCGGGCGAACTGTACGACGTAGAAGTTGCCGATGAACGCCGCGTGAGGTTGATGCGCTCCTCATCGGGTTTTGAGGCCGCCGCCGGTGAGCTTTCGATCCGTTCGCCGATGCCCGGCTTAATCGTTGCCGTGGGAGTTGCAGAGGGCCAGGCCATCAACAAGGGCGATTCGCTGTGCATCCTTGAATCCATGAAAATGGAAAATGACATCAAGGCGCCCCGTGCCGGTACCGTTGGCCGGGTCTACGTGGCGAAAGGGGATCGTGTCGAACAGAACAAGGTTCTGGTTACGATCACATAAACGTAATCCGCTTTTAAGTTTGCGGCGTCAGCTCTTAAAATAAACGTGCCGGGCGCTTTGGCCCGGCTCAATCAACTAAAGTGGCAGTTGGCTAGACTCCGTCGTCCCAGACGGCTTCACCGCGAGCGATGCGGCGCAATTGATCCGGTAGTTGGTTATGGCGCAGGGGCTTCGAGATATAGCCATCGAAGCCTGCGGCCCGCGTCCGCTCCATCTCGATGCGCGGATCACGGGCAGTCACGGCGATCACCTTGACCCCTGCAAGGCGCGGTTCAGCCCGAATATCTTTAAGTACCTCGTAGCCATCGTGATGCGGTAAACCAATGTCTAGCAAGATCACGTCCACGCGGCCCATGTCAAGCGCGGCTTGCACCACGCCAAAGCCTGTCCGTACAAACTGGCAATGTACCTTGTGATGATCAAGCATCACGGCGATGGTTGCTTCATTAAGCGCGTTATCTTCAACCACCAGCGTGTGCAACCCGTCGAGAGGATCATGCTGCCCGGATGGTTTGGAGGGCTGCGTTGGATCTTCCATTGTCATCACGGCTTTGCCTCGAAATAGTGATTCTTTTCTACTTCTTCCACCAGAAATAGACTTCTTCCCACTTGTTACCCGTCAGGTGGAAGACGGTGTCACGTCCGTTGAGCCAGTATTCGTCACCCTTTTGAGTGACAAGTGACTCGAAGCCCATCGGCGGGAAGACGCCCCAGCCCAATCCGTTGCGCACGCGATCATTGGTACGCCACAGCAAGCCTCCGCCGCGAGTGGGTTGGAAACGCAGCGGTGGTGGTACGAATTTGGGATCCGTCTCCGGCATTCCCTCTTTCCACTGATCGGGGTACGTCTCAAATGTTCCGCCGTGCCCATCCGCCTGCCCGTCATACAAAACGTAAAGCGTATCTACATCGCCAATCCAGATCATATAACCGTGATCGTAGCGTTGAACAGCCGCCGGAACCTCGCGCGGAACCTTCACCAACTCTGAGTCCGGGATGGGCGTCGCACAACTTGCAGCCAGGGAAGCGCTCGCGCCTCGCGGGGCGAATAGTACAGCCAACACCGCCAGAACGACGCACACGAAAAACATAAATGCACGATCAATACGTAACGTGAACTGTATGGTCATCACACCATTTCCTTTAGGGAGCAAGTCATGATAAGCTACCGCTTATTCTTGCTTAGTGTAGTTTATCATAGGAGCGCAAAAAACACCTATGGCCGGATTCCTGTATTTGATCCAGAGTGGAGACACGCTTTCCAGTATCGCCCAGCAGCAGTGCGGCGATGCTAACCTTGCCCCAGCACTGGCTGCCATGAACCGGATTGAGGACCCGAACCTGATTTATTCAGGCGTCAATCTGATCATTGACTGCGACGCCCTGCGTGCCTGGAAGCCAGGTGATCAGCCCATTCTGCCGGGGCCGAATCCTGATGGTACTTATGGCTGAATCCATTTCTCTATCTGTAAAGGGCGGGTCTGGGCACCCGCCCAGCGGGCAAGTTCGCCTGGTACAGGTTGAACTCTTAATTTTGCCACGAGGCAAAGGATGACTCTAAGGAATCCGCCTGCGGGGACAAATTACCTAAAGAACTATGGAGGGTTTGTTAAGTAATAATGTGCCAATTCCGCGCATTGCAGGACTATGGTCGCATTTCCTTAACGAACGATTGGGATTACTCTTTGTTTAACATACTTTCAATGCATCTCATAAATTGCCCCTATTAGTCCTCGTTTTGTCCCATCTCAATACCATCTTTTCCTGGGTCAACGCCATTATGGGATTTCATCTGGCCGATTTGTATGTTATGAAATGGAATGGATGGGGCGTAAGCAATGGCAGAAAACCTCCGAACAATGCCTGTACACATTCTCTATATAGAGGATGATCCTGGGATCGCCCGCCTGTTCGAGAAACGCCTGGAGCACCTGGGATATGATGTCGACCTGGCCTTTGACGGTCGTACAGGGCTTGCGATGTACGACAGGGGTCACTATGATGTGGTGACCGTCGATCAGAAAATGCCAGGTTATGACGGCTTGCAAGTCATTCGCCTGATGTCGCAACGTGGGCCGATTCCACCCACGATTATGATTACGGGCGAAGGCAACGAAAAGGTCGCCGCGGAGGCTATCAAGCTAGGTGCGGGCGACTATCTTGTCAAAGACGTAGATGGTGGATTCCTCGAACTTGTCCCGGCGGTGATTGAACAACTGCTGGAAAAACAGTGGTTGTTAAGCGAGCGAATCAGGACTCTAGAGGCGCTTGAGCGGCAAACTAACAACCTGAAGCAGATCAATCATCTGGGTCAGGCGTTGAGTGCCGATCTGAATCCAGACGAGGTACTTTACCGGCTCCTCTCGGCGGCGGCGCAGATCGCCCACGCCGAAGCAAGTTCGGTTTGGTTGTGGCTGGGCGAGGATCGAAAGCGTTTGCGCTGTCACGGCACATATTCCAACGGCAAATTCAATTCCGATGTCTATATGAGTCTGCCTGTGACAAGGGGGCTCGTTGGCCTGGTCGGCGGCGGCAAGCAGGGGACGTTTGCCAATGGCATCAGTAGCACGGACGGCAGTACGCCAGATGGTGGCGAGCTGTACGCTGACATAGATGTTTATGAACGCATGAACGTCCACTCCGCGCTGGCTGTGCCACTTCTGGTGCGCGACAACGTGATCGGCGTGCTTGAAGTTGCCAATAAGACCGAGGGCGAGTTTCGCCTCGCCGACCTTGAACTCCTTGAAACACTGGCAAATACGGGTTCAAATGCCTTCGATAATGCACAGCTCATTGAGCGGCTTCGTACGCAGACCGAAGGCCTGCAAGAGCGCAACGAATACCTGGATGCTTATGCGCACATGGTCGCCCATGACCTGCGTCACCCAATTGGCATAATCATGGGTTACTCCGATTTGTTGCAAACAGAGTATTTGGACGCACTCGACGAAACCGGACGCACCTACATCGAACGGATCGTGAGTGGCGGCCACAAGCTGACCAGTATCATTGATGAACTGCTTTTTCTGGCCGAGGTGCAGCGTACGGATGTGAAGCTGCGCCCTCTGGAAATGCATGGGGTAATCGCGCAAGCGGAACAGCGCCTGAGCGATGTCATTGCGGAGCGCGGAGCGCGCATTACTATTCCCGATGTATGGCCCGTGGTGTGGGGCTATGGACCGTGGGTTGAAGAGATCTGGTACAACTATCTGAGCAACGCGCTCAAATATGCGGATCAGCCGCCTGAAATTGAATTGGGCGCGACGCCCGTCGCAAACAACATGGTTAAGCTCTGGATTCGCAACAAAGGCCAGCAGCTTTCGTCCGAACAATTGAAGCATCTTTTCGGGCCATCGGATCGTGGTGCTAAACAGGTAGAGCGCAAGCGCGGACACGGCTGGGGCCTGGGAATCGTGCGACGCATTGTGGAGAAATTAGGTGGGCAGGTGGGAGTCGAAAACGATGCGGGGTACGGGCCAGTATTCAGCTTTACACTGCCCAGCATCGCCAGTAAAGCGGCTACATTTGCTACACCGGTCTGAGGCGTCAAGCGTTCACTCTAACCGGCACTTGAAACCGCATCAATGACGAGTATCAGGGCGTCGCTCCACAGATAATCAAGTCCGATGTCTTGGTGATAATCCCCGCGAGATTCAAATCAATTCATATTGCGTATTGGCCCAGATTCGCCTGAACATGACTTCATTTCATATACTGTCGCTTAACACGCAGCAGATATCATGGTAGATCGTCTGTGAACGCCGTCTCAGTGTAGATCATCACCTGCCTGGGCGTATAAGATCATCCAATTCGCCAATGCAGACAATAATTAGCAATGGAGTATAACGAAGCATGTCCAAAGTGATCCTCATCCTGTGCGACGCCCTGCGCGATGATGTGGCTGCGCGCCAGATGGGCTATCTGGAACACCTCGTCGAGGAGCGCCAGGCTACACGCTATCACGTCCTGGCAGGACTGCCGACCCTGTCGCGGCCCCTCTATGAGACGATCCATACCGGCGTGCCAGTCAGTGAACATGGCATCACCAGCAACGCAACTGTACGCCGCTCGACCACACCGAGCATTTTCGAGATCGCGCGAAAGCATGGCAAGACGACGGCAGCGGCAGCTTACTCCTGGTACTCCGAGTTGTACGTGAAGGCGCCCTATGACCGGATCGCGGATCGTGAGCTGGACGATGAGTCTGCGCTAATCCAGCATGGACGATTTTACAGCGAGGATGAGTTCCCGGACATTGAACTGTTTGCCAGCGGAGCAATGCTCGTCCAGCGTTTTTTGCCGGATTATGTGCTGATCCACCCGATGGGCCTGGATCACATCGGACATCGCTACGGCGGCGACTCACACGAGTACGCCAACCACGCGGCGTTCCAGGATCAGATCATCGCCAACCTTGCGCCCCTGGCTCGGCAGGCAGGTTACACCATCCTCGTCACCGGCGATCACGGCATGAGCAGCGGTAAGCAGCACAACGGAACAACTCCTGACGTGCGTCACGTCCCGCTGTACATTATCCGGGCGGAAGGCAATGGCGCGGGCGATACCGGCCAACAGATCTCGCAGTTGCAGATCGCCCCGACAGTGCTGGATTTGCTCGGATTGCCGCGCGCGGAAACGATGAAACAGGCGGCGCTGACCTATCTATTTGAATAATTCGCCAACGGCAACCTTAAATCCTGGAAGGACACTACCGCCATCGAGTGTATCGTCTCGCGTCAGCGTAATGTGCTGCTTACTGGCTGCCTGACGAACGGCAAAACGTACTCCCTGGTACAAGAGCCATTCCGAAGGCATTCTCAAGTACCTACACCTCGAAACGAACCGAGAAGTTCCTGACCCGTTTTATCGCTTGCCAACGGACAAATAAACCGTATCGAATAGGCTCAGGCAGCAGAAAAGCGTGAGCCGGGTAGGCCCCTCAACCGCCCCGGCTCACACTCAACAGGAGGAAAACTGGAAATGGCTAGTTAATACTTCGCCGCCTCAGGCGTCGAAGTACAGGTCGAACTCGTAGGGGTGCGGACGCATGGCAACCGCGTCGGCTTCATTGACCTTCTTGTAGTCGTAATACTTCTCGATCAGGTCTTCGGTGAACACGCCGCCTTCGAGCAGGAACTCGTGATCCTTCGCCAGCGCGTTGAGCGATTCGCCCAGACTGCCGGGGACGACGGGCAGACGCTTGCCGTGCGCTTCAAACAGGTCGAAGTCAGAGGGCTTGCCGGGTTCCAAACCCTTCTTGATACCATCCAGGCCGGCCATCATAATGGCGCTAAAGGCGAGGTACGGGTTACAGGTCGGGTCGGGCGAACGGAACTCGATACGCTTGGCCTTCGGGTTGTCGCTGTACATCGGGATACGAACGGCTGCCGAACGGTTGCGGGCGGAGTAGACGAGGTTCACTGGTGCTTCATAGCCGGGAACCAGACGGCGGTAGCTGTTTGTGGTCGGCGCGCAGAAGGCCATCAGGGCTGGGGCGTGCTTCAGAATTCCGGCGATGTAGCTCAGGGCGGTCTTGCTCAGGAGGGCGTACCCTTCCCGGTCAAAGAACAGGTTATTACCGTCTTTCCAGAGGCTCTGGTGGCAGTGCATACCGGAACCGTTATCTTTGAACAGCGGCTTGGGCATGAAGGTGGCCGTGTAGCCGTTCTGCTGGGCAACGTTCTTGATGATGTATTTGTAGGTCTGGAGCTGGTCGGCCATCTTGAGCAGCGGCGAGAAATGCATATCAATCTCGGCCTGGCCTGCGCCACCCACTTCGTGGTGGTGAACTTCCACATCCACGCCGACGGCCATCAGTGAAGCGACCATCTTGGCGCGGATATCTTGCATTTTATCCATTGGTGCGGCGGGGAAGTAGCCTTCCTTAGCGCGGGGACGGTAAGCCAGGTTCGGCGTGCTGTTAAGGCCGGTGTTCCACGGGCCTTCGTCTGAGTCCACTTCGTAGAAGCTCTTGTTCATCGCCTCGCCCCAGCGCGCGCTGGTGAAGATGAAGAACTCGGCTTCCGGGCCAAAGTAACACACGTCGGCGATGCCGCTGTTCTTGAGGTATTCCTCAGCGCGCTGGGCAACGGCACGAGGGTCACGGCTATAACGTTCGTGCTTGACGGGATCGAAAATGTCGCACACGATGTGCAGGGTACGCGCTGCCGGGATTGGATCAATGAATGCGGTGGTGGGATCAGGAATCAGGGTCAGGTCCGATTCATGAATGTCCTGGAAGCCACGGATGCTGGAGCCATCAAAGCCCAGGCCATCAATAAACACGTCTTCAGCAAAGTTTACAAACGGAATGCTAAAATGTTGCCACAGGCCACGCAGGTCGGTGAACTTGACGTCCACTTCCTGCACACCTTGTTCCTTCGCCCATTTCAGCAGTGCGGCAGGCGACGCTGCGGTTTCTTTGCCGGGAACAAGCTCGATCTTCCCAATATCTGCGATTGCCATCTGGTAAAGCCTCCCTGGGGTTCGAAGTGGCGTTGCCTAAACCGACACTCGCCCTTCAAATTCACTGTTATATTGGTTAGTATATGCCGACCCCGCTGTGGTTTCCTCTGCTAAGGTATCTGAAAAAGCCACGAAGATTATTGGGTAAAATGCCGAAAAGGGTGATCGTTTGTGGAATCCATACAAATGCAAGAAAAATTACCGTATTATTGACAAAAACGTCCCAAAAACGCATTCAATAGCCCAAAGTCTGTCGAAAAGTTGCCATTTTAACGCAATAGAAACAACCAGGAACCTGTGTAAATTTCGGCATAAAATACAAAGCGAAAAATTGCCGATTTTCCAGGAAATGAAGGCATTACCATTTCGCAAGTCAATCGGTTTAACTCTGCATAGCACCTTTGACGAAGGGAGAGATGGGTTGAACACACTGAAGGCTATCGTCACGATTATCTTTCAAGCGTTTGTTGGCTATGCCCTTAGTTTTGCAATCGTTCTGTTGTCCGGAGCCAGCAAAGGATGGGAGGCGGCAGCGAGCGGGATCGGCAGTTTCGTCGGCGTGTGGGCGGTGGGCGCCGTAGGCGTTCCCCTGCTTTCCTCGGAACCGATTAAGACGGGCAGAGCACTGGCGCTTCTTTTGGGTACCGTACTGGGCAGTCTTGCAGGCACCTTAATCGTCGTGGCGCTTGGGTCGGCGGGACTGGCGTTCGTCTTGGTCTTCTTCTTGCCGCTCCTGGGTGCGCTGGCCGGTTTTTACGGCTTCCCTGTACTGACGCAGCTATTTACGCGATAATCGGGGCATCTGCGATTTCTTTCCGTAATGCCTTCAGAATCCTTTGCTCACTGCCAGGATCACTAAAAGTGTTGCGGCCATCATCTGATCGCCGCTGCGCAGCAGCAGCCCATTTCCGGCGACCAAACTGATCTTGGCAAATAAATTGTGGCGGGAAAACCATCTCGAACGAAGAAGTGCTTTTACAGCTTTACTATATGGGGCACTTTGGCTTTATAATTTATGGGCGTTTTGTAAATGGAGGAGGGTTTCGTTGTGGAAGAAGAAGATCATCGAAGTCTGTTGGAAACTGTCGAGAAGAGCGAAAGCTGCCCATCCTGCGGAGAACAGTTGATGGCGTACCGGTGCAAGCTCCAATGCTCGCGCTGTGGCTATATGGAAGACTGCTCCGACGCAGGCCTGATTGACCACGAACGCCGGACAGCATGGCCCAAACGAGGCCCGTTAGGTACAAAAACATCCTTAAGAATTTGAATAGACACGGAGAGATCGGTTTTTGTTCCCTGTGTCACAATTTATTTGACCACCGCAGAAAAGCAGTCTATCATTAATTACAAGTTTCACATGCACATGCGTTAAACCAAGTTACCAGATGCCTCTCTTGTAAGGACGGAGCTTTTTATTCCGTGAAACCTTTGCGAATAGTCGTCATTGTCGTCGTCGGCGCGCTGTTCATCGCTGCGGGTGTTTTTGTAGCGAGGACCGCCAACTGGTTC
>DATGFK010000838.1:0-3592 GCA_035309185.1 Aggregatilineales bacterium | reverse complement strand
CCAGTCCCACAGGGAGACCTGGCATGGGAGAAGGGGTAGGGGATGAGGGCAAACCGCACGAACTCTTAAAAATTCCTTCACCAGACTTCCCTAAAAGCGTTTTACAACAATCCAGTGACCTTTCTGATCAATCTTGAAAATTGAGGTTCGTCTATGTCCAAAACCCGATTATTGACGTGGAGTCTTGCCATCGCGGCAGTGTTGATGCTCGTCGTCAACCTCAACCAGGGCGCGGCCCTATCCGATGCGGCGCAGGCCACCGCTGGGGCTACCCTATCGGCAAAAACAGGCGTAATATCGTCGGCTACCACAGCAGCGACAACAGTCGCGCCGACGCCCGTTCCGCCTGCGTCGAATGCGCCTTTCGCCTACGGAGTCGCGAGCGGCGATCAGACCAGCGACAGCGCCGTACTGTGGACTCGCACGGCCAGCGCGGGCAGCGTTACGCCGGAATTATCGCTGAGCGCCACATTCGACAGTCCAATGGCGCTGTCCGCCGTGCAGAGCAGCGACGCCAGCGACTTCACGGTCAAGGCGATTGCCAGCGGCCTCCAGCCAGGGACAACCTACTATTTCCGCTTCAAATCTGGCAGCGATGTGAGTCCCGTCGGATCGTTCAAGACGGCCTACGCGCCCGATCAAAACGCCACGGTGACGATGGCTTTTTCCGGAGACGTGGACTGGAAGTGGAAGCCTTATCCGGTTGTCAATGTGCTGGTCAAGGAAAAGCTGGATTACTTCTTCTTCCTGGGCGATTTGCTGTACGAAACAACCGATCTGGCAGGAAAGACTGCCGTGGAAGACCTGGCCGGGTACCGCTGGAAATACCGCGAGAACCGCGAAGCGCGTGCCAATTCCGCCAGCCAGATGATCCCGCTCAAAGACCTGTATGAGGCTTTCGGGCAGTATTCCGTCTTTGATAATCACGAAACCGGCCTTTCCAAGGCGGACAAGAGTGCGCCCTCCTACAACGAAGGCGGCGCGCAGGCCAATGGGCAGTTTGTCAACCAGAGCGCAGGCTTCAAAGCGCGCATCCAGGCCTACACGGAATACCAGCCGGTCACGGCGGACACTATCAGTGGCACTGGCGACCCACGCACGGATCAAACTGCCCGTTACTATCGCTCGGTTGCGTGGGGCGCCAACCAGCAGTTAATCATCCTGGATGATCGCAGTTACCGCGACGCCCGCCTGTCCAACAGCGACGATCCAGCGGCCTTTAGTTGCGCCCGAACCATGCTCGGCGCAGCACAGCTTCAATGGGCCGAGAACGAACTGCTCTCCGCCCAGAAGCGAAGCGTGGCCTGGAAAGTGGTGGTGGTGTCCTCGCCGATCCAGGAACTGGGCCGTGCTTCGCAGATTGGCGCCGACCTGGACGGCACAAAATCGTGGGCCGGGGCCTACGAATGCGAACGCGACAAACTGCTGAAGTTCATTGACGACAACGCCATTGACAACGTCGTCTTTCTGACCACAGACAACCATTACACCGTGATCAACAACCTGAGCTACTACAGCGTCCCCGGCGACCCGAAATCGCCGCTGAAGGCCGCCCGCAACACTCTCGAAATCCTGACCGGGCCACTCGGCGCGGGCAGTGGCAACCCCACCGGCCTTAAAGTGGATACGAAGGGATTGGCCCTGCGCGAGGCGGATCGTAAAATCCTGGGCGTATGGAACGGCGACATCGCCAACACGGACGGGCAGATGAAAGGGCTGGCCCAGGCTGGACTCGATCCGATTGGCCTGGAGGCGACCTTCCCCGGCCTGAACGCGGCAAGCGTAAAAAGCATTGGCGGCACGCCCGGCGTCATCGAACCCATTGACTTTGCGAGCTTCAATACGTTCAGTTACGCAGTGCTGACCTTCGATAAAACGTCCCTGCACGTTCAGGTCAAGGGCATTCCGAACGTAGGCGACCCTTCGACGCTGCTCAAGGATGATGCGGAGAAGGAGTACGAGAGCCGCCAGGCGCAGGAGACGTTGAGCTTCACCATCAACGCGCAGTGATTCCCTCACCCCCAACCCCTCTCCCGTGTACGGGCGAGGGGAGATCGGGCCGAGAAATTCGATCCGATTCCCCTTCGCCCATTCTTATCCCACAGGGATGCCAGTCCCACAGGGAGACCTGGCATGGGAGAAGGGGCAGGGGTTGAGGGAGTCTGTCGCAGGTGGGGTATTTTGGCGCTTCAGGGGTTGAGGGGGCTACGCCCCACTCTGCCTCGGCTCGGCCTTTGATAGCGTGAGCGGCTGATCCTTGTGTTGCAAGGTCAGCGCTTCGCCGTGCAGCAGTTCGTAGATTGCACCATCCTTGTTGATACTGACTTTGAGCAGGCAGCCGCGATAGGTCACTTTGAAGCTGTAGGACTGCCAGCCGCCCGGCAGGTACGGGTTGAACCCCAGCACGTCGTCATGGGCGCGCATCCCTGCGAAGCCGTTGACCAGGGACAGCCACGTCCCAGCCATGTTCGCCGCGTGAATGCCATCCTTGACATTGCCGTGAAAATCGTCCAGATCCATGCGCGCCGTGCCGACGAAATACTGGTAGGCCTTGTCATGGTAGCCGATCTCGCTGCCGACGATGCTGAAGATGCACGTCGAGAGCGAGGAGTCGTGAGTCGTCACTTTCTCGTAGTAGTCGTAGTTGCGTTTCTTCTCGTCCAGTGTGAATTTGTGGCTCAGCAGGTACAGGGCCAGCACAAAATCGGCCTGCTTGCAAACCTGGTGCCGGTAGATCACCAATGGATGGTAGTGGATTAGCAACGGATAGTTTTCGGGCGGCGTGTTGGCAAAATCCCATGCCGCTTTGTTGAGGAAGTTGTCGTCCTGCTTGTAGATGTGGAGATTTTCATCGTAGGGGATGTACATGGCGTCAGCAGCGCGCTGCCACTCCGCGATCTCATGTTCTTCCAGGCCGATGCGCTTTACGAGCTGGCGATAGGCTTCCGGCGCGGCCTTCTGCATCCAGGCGGCAATGTGGCAGGCATAATTCAGATTTTCGCGGGCCATCAGGTTCGTGTAGCAGTTGTTGTCCACCAGCGCCGAGTATTCGTCAGGGCCGGTCACACAATTGATGCAGAACGCCTTGCCTTTGCCCTCGATATAAGCGCCCAGGCTTACCCACAGCCGGGCCGTCTCGAACAGGATTTCTGCGCCGTACTCGATCAGGAATGCATCGTCGCCGGTGGCCTCGTGATAGCGCTTGATGGCAAAAGCTACGTCGGCGTCAATGTGATACTGCGCCGTCCCCGCCGGGAAGTAAGCCGAGCACTCGTCGCCGTTGATGGTACGCCAGGGGAACAGCGCACCCTTGGGGTGCGACATCTGACGGGCGCGGTTGCGCGCCTTGTCCAGGATTCGATAGCGGTATTCCAGCAGGCTGCGGCTGATGTTCGGGTTGTTATAGAGGAAGAAGGGGATAATGTAAGTTTCAGTATCCCAGAAGTAATGGCCCTCGTAGCCTTCGCCTGTGAGGCCCTTCGCCGCGATGTTGGTGCGGCCATCGCGCCCTGCCGATTGCAGCAAGTGGAACATATTGAAGCGGACACCCTGCTGCGTGGCCGGGTCGCCCACGATGTCCACGTCGGTGCGC
>DATGFK010000837.1:0-3917 GCA_035309185.1 Aggregatilineales bacterium | reverse complement strand
GAGCGCTACAAGGCCGCTGGCGGCGAGATCGTTGACCTGACCGAAGATATTCAGCCCAACTACGACTTCTTCAAGACTGGGCCGGGCTACAAAGCGCTAGGAAAGTAAGACGGATTCCGCTAAAAGAATTCGCAGTTGTTGAGCAGGGGATTAATCCCCTGGCTCAACTTCAAGAGGCGCTGTTACCGCAACAGCGCCTCTTTCATTTTCCCTATCGCCCTCTTCACTGAAGCGCCCCGCCAGCCAAAGCATGGCGGCCACCAGCGCCCCGCCCAGGATCAGGAATAACACGGCCTTCAGAACTGGATCATGCGGCGGCAAATAGCGCAGTATCAGCGAATCAATATCGTGGCGGGTATAAGCCGTCCACAGATTCGCGGGAATGGACGCCGAGAATTGCCAGTTCACATCAGATAGGCTCAAGCCCTGCCGGTTGACGGTTTCATAGAACACATCGTTAGGATTGGCGAGGTTGCTCAGAACCTGGACTGCGAATCCCACTACCGCCAGCGCAATCAGTATAGGTCGCCAGCGGGGTCGCTCGATCACAGGCGCCACCAATAACGCGGCCAGCGGAATTGCCGGGATGAGGAAGCGCGGCCCCAGCGATTGCCCGCCATCCCACGCCCACCATGCGCCATATATGCCCACCTGGGCCAGGATTAACGCTGCGATGAGCAACACGTCGCGTCGGGCACGCTTAGCCAGCCACCACGCGCCAGGGATCGCGAGCAGCAGCACTGGATTGAACAGGAACAGACTACGGCTCGGTGAGATCAGAAAGCCCAGCCAGGCTTCCCACGGCGCGCGCCCGAAGCCGGGTTCATAACCGCTTTCGGCAAGGCTGCCAAAGCGAACGTAGTTGTAGGCGACAGTCAGGAGTCCGCCGATGCCAATACCGGGGAAAGTCGCCGACATCGCCCACCTATCCGGAAGCAGATAGAGAATCAGCAGCGGGATAAAAATCACACTCGTGGTGCGTAACAAAATCGCCAGGCCCAACGCTCCGCCCGCCAGCAAGCCGTCACGGATTGCATTTGCCTCATGGCGCTGGCGCCCCTGGTGGCATCGAATGGCAAAGTAGACCATCCAGACCAGCGCACAGGCGGTTGTCGGTTCGCTGTAAAAAGTTTTGGCATACGGCCAGGCCAGCGTGGTTGCGCCGTAGAGAATGCAGGTCAGGGCAGCGGTGCGGCGGCTGTAGCCCCACAGCGGCACGATCCGGAAGATCGCCAGCGCTGTAAGGAGTGTTGCCAGCAAGTTGAGCAGCAGCGCAACGAAAAACGGCGCGAGCGGGACAAAGGGCTGCCCATTGAGCGTCTTTAGCGTATGAACCGGGATCAGATTGCCCAGTGCGAACAGCGGTAGCGCTAGCAGCGACTGGCCCGGCGCGTATTTCGAGTAGATCGGCCCCGATGGATCGTCGGCTGGCGCGCCCCAGGGTAGCAGAGCGGGGTATATGGCGTTGATCTGGATCGTCTGCGCCTGCGCGACCTGCGACGTGACGCCCATCATCATTGCCTCGTCTATCACGTCAATGTTGCCACGATAGGTCAGGGCGTACAGGCACGCCAGGGCTACAAAGAAAAGTAGCGTTGTATATTTTGAGACAAAGGACATAGAACGCCTTGCATTCCGACGAGGAACGATTGAATTCATGACCGTATAGTCTACTGTCTCACGTTTCTGGTTGACAAAATATAGCCTATCGGGCTATCATGCTTATGAAACAGTTTAAACGTTTAATGCCAAAGTCAATAGAGTTGGTTTGAGCTAAAATGTCCGCGCTAAGAGAGGTTGCTCAACGTGCCAATGTCTCCCTGCTGACGGCCTACAACGTCCTCAGCAATGCTCATGTTGCCAGCATTACCAATGAGATACGCCAGGCGGTCCTGGATTCAGCCAGTAACCTCAACTACCATTTGAACATCACCATCAAAGATGTAGCAGCCCAGGCAGAAGTCTCCATTGCAACTGTCTCTTACGTGCTGAACAATAGCGTGCCAGTCAGCGCGCCAACACGGGAGCGCGTTCTGGAAGCTGCCGCCGCGTTAAACTATCGGCCCAACATTACTGCTCGCAACCTCCAGGCCAGCGAGACACGCATGATCGGCTACGCCTGGCATGAAGTACCGCCAGGGCAGATGAACCCGGTTATGGATCGCTTCATTTATTGCATGGCTCTGGCCGCAGAATCTGCTGGCTATCACGTTTTGACTTTCACACAGCCCCGCAAAAACGAAACCAGGGCTTACGAAGACTTGATTCGCAGCAATCGCGTGGACGGTTTTGTGCTTTCCAATCTCAAGGTCAGTGACAAACGCATCCCGCACCTGATCGATATGGGCGTGCCCTTTGCCGCCTTTGGCCGATCCAACAATCAAGTGGACTTTCCATTCGTCGACGTGGACGGGCGCTACGGCATCCGAACCTGTATGGAACATCTCTTTGAACGTGGACATGAAAAGATTGCCTACCTGGGCTGGTCTCTCGTTGATGAACGGGTGCATGGCTATTTCGATGCGCTACACAGCGCGGGCATCAAGCGTAACCCGGAATGGGTTGTGCGTACACACGATACGCTCATGGAAGCTGGCAATGCCGTCCACCCGCTTATTGACCTTCCTGAAAAGGAGCGTCCGACTGCGATTGTGTGTGCCAGTGACATGATGGCGATTGGTGTGATGCGCTTTCTTGGCTCCGTAGGGCTGCGGGTTGGCATTGATATTGCCATCACTGGCTTCGACGATCATCCCATGTCGGAATTTCTGTATCCATCCCTGACTACCATTCGCCAACCTATTGAATGGTTAGCTCAAAAAGTGATTGACCTGCTCCTTGCAGAAATCAATAAAGTACAACTTCCCGAACGGCACATTATTGTGCCTCCTGAACTGATCGTCCGGGGATCAAGCAGTCAATATTTCGCGGATTGAGTTCTTTTCGAGTTCATTTGAGGAGTTGCCCATGACTTTTGAAAATCGCACCTGGACGATCAGCGAAGCGCCGTTTATCCCCAATAAACTTCACCATACCGAAACAATATTCACCGTAGGTAATGGCTATATGGGCGTTCGCGCCACTTTTGAAGAAGGTTATCCTGCTGAGTTGGTCTCGACTCTCCTTCACGGCGTTTTTGACCACGCCCAGGGCGAACTGGTTCCCGAACTGGTCAACGTTCCCAATCCGTTGCCTGTGATCGTGGAAGTGGATGGCGAAGCGTTTCACATGACGCATGGAACACTGCACGGTTACAACCGCACGCTTGATCTGCGAAAGGCAATGCTGGAACGCGGTGTGATTTGGCGCAACCGCAAAGGCACCATTGTTCAGATCACTTTTCAGCGCTTCGCCAGCCTCGAACTGGAACACGTCCTGGCACAGCGTATAACCGTTCGCGCCCTGAATCGCCCTTGCCAGGTCAGAATTTTCGCTTCGGTGGATGCTACGCAAACCAATTCCGGCGTGGCACATTTTGCTCAACTCAAGGCAGCTATCAGTGAGGATCGTGTCTCTGTCAGCGGGCAGACGGGGCAAAGCCATTACGACGTGGCTGTCGCATCCACGCTCCAGGCGGGCGATCCAGCCTGCAAGATGCGCCCGGCGGATCAAATCGAACTACAGCCAGCGCTTCAGGCCGAATGCAGCCTGGAGAAGGAACAAATGGCGACCTTCTATAAATACTCAGCCATCCATTCCAACCGCGATACGGCTGATCCGCTTGCGGCTGCCCACAAGACCCTGGATGCCTGTGTGGCACGCGGCTGGGAATCGCTGGCTGCGGCGCACGAGCGGGAATGGGATGTCTATTGGCAGGGATCTGATGTAGAGATTGAAGGCGACGAAACAGCGCAGCGCGGCATACGTTTTGCGATCTACCATGTGCTGATCGCGGCACCACGCCACGACGAACACGT
>DATGFK010000836.1:0-6877 GCA_035309185.1 Aggregatilineales bacterium | reverse complement strand
CATATCTCGTCGCCGGGTCGCTGCATCTATCTGCCGCCGACGGAATGCCTCCACGCCGCCCGATCACCGATCCGGCTCTCAACATCACCGATTTTCGGTGGTCACCAGATGGAAAGGCCATCGCCTTCTATGGTCAGCGCGGTGATGACAGTAACTACACTCTGTACGTCACGAATAAGGATGGCTCGCAGGTGCGCACTATCGCCTCCAATATTGCCACTACAGGTTCCCTGGCCTGGGCCAATGACAGTGCTCAACTGGTTTTCACTGGCAACTGCGGCAACGCCAAATCGGACGATGATTTGTGTGTCGCCACCGCAAATGGCACGGATGTCCATCCGCTGGCACACGGCTTTCAGCCTTCGTGGTCACCCGATAACCGCTCAATACATTTCACCTTCAACAACGAGCTGCATACGATTGATGCTACCGGAGGGCGGGAGCGCAGGCTAACCCATCCCACAGCGCTGGCTGTCGATTCCGACTCGGTGTGGTCACCAGATAGCACTCGCCTTGTCTTTCAGCGTATCTATCTTGCGGATGCGGCTCAAGATGGGCGCTATAGTGTCTATTCGACTCTCAACCTGATCAACGCTGACGGAAGCGGGTTGAATCCCTTGTCGGACGGCGTGACAACGTTCTAAACCGCTTTTCAACTTGTTTGTAGGATCGCTATCCTGTTCTTATGCGTGTTGGTGTACAATGTCGTTAACCATCTCCATACCCTCTCAACCACCTCCAAAGTGACGTATATTGTCTCAAGTACAGGAGAATGATCATGGCGAACGAAAAAAAGTCTGATGAATCGGACCCTCGCGAAGAACAGCCTGAAGTAATGCAACCTGCTGAGGAGTTATCCGATGATGAATTGAACAACCTCGCGGGCGGGAAGGCCGAGATACACTACATTGTTATCACCAAGTACGTCGATTCATCATCGCCAAAGCTGTACCAACAATAGCATCCTGGCTGTAAGACAACTTTCACGATCCCACCATCCAAATCAAGAGCTATTTTGAGACTCTTTACTTGCCTCCGCCCGTCAGCGTCAGGTTGGGCAGGAGCGGGTTCCAGCCGTAAGCGTCAAAGCTCAGGCCGCTAATATTCGCCCGCGCCCCGTTGAGATTCACATAGTCACGGATGGGCAGAATCAGGGCCTGATCCATCACCTGGCCTTGAAAGGCGGCGAACATATTCGTCCGCGTTTCTTTATCTGACTCAAGCGCCTGAACGCTCCGAGTCAGCCAGCTATCCATATCCCCGTCCGCATAGTGCAGCCAATTGGTTGGGCTATCGGAACGATACAGCGCGTTGACAAGGCTGGCATCCAGGCCAAAATCGTTATAGGCAATCAGGTTATAGTTGCCTTTTTGGACTTCAGCCTCCAAACCAACCAGGTTCGGCACTTCATGCACCTCGGTCTCGATGCCCAGGTCGTGCCATTGTTTGACAATCTGATCGGCAGCATCCGGGGCGAAGCCCCAGGTGGGTACGATCATAACCAGGTGAAGGTTCTGCCCACCCTGATCCAGAACTTTATCGCCATTGGTGTCCGCGTAGCCCAGGGATGTGAGCAGCGTCAGAGCAGCCTTGGGATCATAGACATACGTGGCTTTGACCTTTGGATCATAATAGGGCATGACGGCGGACAGCGGCCCATAAGCAACTGGCGAAAATTGCTGAAAGACTGAATCCACGACGGTTTCGCGATTGGTTGCCAGCAGCAGCGCCTTGCGCATTTCGATGCGGTCAGTCGGAGCCTGCGCCGTATTCATGAGGAATTGAAGAGGCTCGCCGGGGATGGCCTGCGGGTACAGACGGATGTCGCTATTGCCGGTGAACAGGATCGCATCGGTGGGCGACAGTTCGCCCATGACATCGGCGTCGCCCTTTTGCAGTGCCTGAGCGCGTGTGGCCGGGTCATCGAAGAATTTAAAAACCACCTCGTCAACCGAGTTGGGGCCGCTCTTCACGTAGAAGGATGGCCCCCAGGTGTAGTTCGGGTTCCGGCGCAGAGTCAGGTGATCGCCCGGCACGTAGTCGGCCATATAGAAGGGGCCAGTGCCAACCTGGTGAAACTGATAGAGCGCGGCGTCATATTGCTTGAGCGCCTTCGGGCTGGCGATCCCGGTATAGACCTGGCATAGCGCATCCAGGAAAGGCTCATAAGGCGATTTCAAGACGATCTGGATAGTTTGCTTGTCCACGATTTTGTAATGGTCGTAAGGGCCAAGCAGCGCCAGCGCCTTCTGGGACTTGCTGGCCGTGCTGACAATGCGAGCCAGGGTCGCCGCTACCGCGCTTGAATCGAACGCTTCGCCGTCGTGGAAGGTCACGCCACTGCGGAGTGTAAACGTGTACGTCAGGCTATCAGCGGAGACAGCCCATTTTTGCGCAAGGCCAGGCACGATCTGTTTCGTCTGCGGGTCGCGGTAGAGCAGCGTGTCGTAGACTGACCGCATGGCGATTCCCAGTTCGTACGAGCTGTTGATGTGCGGATCAAAGCCATCGGGCATGACAGCGATACCATAGGTAATGCTGCGTAGAGGCGGCGCAACCGTCGCTTTCTGTCCGCGACCTGCCAGACCACTGACGAACATCACCGCCGAACAGGCCAGCAATACGAAGGCGGCCAGCGTGATCGCGGTTAGCCCGGAGGGGCGTCTTCCCCCGTTCATAGCGCTCGGACAGGCTCTACAGGCTCTGTCACGCCTTGCAATCTGCCTCTGCGCGGTCTATGAAACATCCTATAGATGGGTATCCATCCCGCGTTCTTTGAGCTGCCGAACGACATCGCGGACATCCTGCGCGCGATCCGTGTGGCAGATCAGCAGCACGTCGTCGGTATCCACGATGACCAGATTATCTATGCCGATGGTCACAACCATGCGTTCGCTCACAATCAGCGTGTTGTGCGTATCAAGCTGGATATGATTGGAGGATTTGCTCTGGATCACATTGCCGTGCGCATCGTGGGCCAGGACTTCAAACAGCGTAGCCCAGGTTCCTACATCGCTCCAGCCGATGTCCACGGGCATGACGACGACATCTTTGGCATTCTCCATGATGGCGTAGTCGAGTGATTTTTTGTTAATCGAACGCCATGCCGCATCGTCAGGTACGTCGGTGATCTTCTTCAGGATGTTATACATGTCCGGCTGCTGCTGTTCAAATTCCGCCAGGGCTTGCCGGGCCTTCCAGATGAACATGCCCGCGTTCCAACTGTAAGTACCCGCGCTCACGAACGAGGTCGCCGTGGCTTCGTCGGGTTTCTCCGTGAAGCGCTTCGATTGGAAAATCTCGAACTCCTCGCACTTTCCGAGCCTTTCGCCGCGTTGGATATAGCCAAAGCCCGTTGCCGGGTAACTGGGCTTAATGCCAAGCGTGACGATCTTGCCTTCGTTGGCGTAGCCGTAGGCGCAGCGCAGGGCCCGGACGAAACGCGACTCGTGAGCGATGTGATGGTCGGCGGACAGGACCGCGATGACGGCCTCCGGGTCGAGCGAGGCGATACGGAAGGTTCCCAGGCCTGCCGCGGGGCCGCTGTCGCGCGCCTCAGGTTCCATGATAAAGTTGTTCACCGGCAACTGAGGAGCCGATTCATGCAATGGCCCTGCCAATTCCAGGCCTGTTACCACATAGATACGGTCAGGCGGAAAGAGATCAGACAGGCGTGCCACTGTGACCTCGAACATCGTCCGTTCTTCGGTCAGCGGCAAAACCTGCTTGGGGCGGTCACGCCGACTCAGGGGCCACAGGCGCGTGCCACCGCCGCCCGCCATAATCAACGCATAATAGTGATCCAGGGTCTCAGCCACAGTCTTTTTCCTTCTAGTGTCCGCTCATAATAATGCTCAAAATTCCCGGTGCAAATCAATCAAGTGCGCTTTGAGGGAGGCTTTTGACCGTCCCGCAGCGTTCGCCTGTCAGCCAGCCCATAGTTCCTTGGACTGACCTGCTGGACGGCGCCGTGTAGCTCAAGGATGGTTAGTGTGCTGGCTACCTGCGCCACAGGCAGGCCAAGCTGGATGGATAGGTCATCTATGTTGAAAGGCTCCAGCGCCAAAGCATCGAGAATAACCCTCTCCAGCTCAGTATACGGATTCTCTGGCGGATTCAGAGCATTCCCGGACTCGACACCCATTGGATCGGCGCGAGTTGATGCCTGATCGCTCGGCCTGTTATGCACGGGGCCTGTCCGCTCCGGTTCACCCAGGCGCAGCATGTTAGCCAGTTCTGAGAGTATATCGTCGGCGCTGGTGACCATCCTGGCACCGCTCTGAATGAGCGTGTTCGTGCCTTTGCTGGCCGGAGATAGGGCATTGCCAGGGACGGCGAAAACCTCTCGCCCCTGTTCAAGCGCCTGGTTGACGGTGAGAAGGGTGCCGCTGCGCTCAGTTGCCTCCACGACAAGTGTACCCAAGGCCAGCCCACTGACAATACGATTGCGCGGGGCGAAATGGCTGCTTTCGGGCGGTTCACCAAGGGGCAGTTCGGAGAGTAGCGCCCCATTGGCAGCGATACGTTCCGCAAGCTGCCGGTGTTCAGGTGGGTAAATGCTGTCCAGGCCATTCGCCAGCACGGCGATGGTACGTCCACCCACATCGAGTGCGGCCTCGTGCGCCGCCGCGTCAATGCCACGCGCCAGTCCACTGACGATCACGATGCCCTGGCTCGCCAGCGGTTCCGCGATCTCGCGAGTCATAGTTTTGCCGTAGACTGTGGCCCGGCGTGTTCCCACAATGGCAATCGCGCGCCAATCGCTTTCCAGCAGCGTCCCTTTGAGATACAGCAGCGCGGGCGGGTCAGGAATCTGCCGAAGCAAGGCGGGATACAGCAGATCGTCCAGGGTCACGATTACCACGCCTGCCCGCTCGACGGCCTCAAGTTCCGCATCCAGATTACACCGGGCGCGCGTCATCAACAGACTCTGCAAGGAACGCTGGTCAAGACCGGCTGCGCGCAGCTTTTCGGCAGGGGCATTCCAGGCCCGTTCAACATCGCCAAAGTATTCGATCAGGGCGCGCTGCCGAAGCGGGCCAATCCCTTTGGCCCGATTGAAGCCTATCCAGTAGCGCAGCAGCCGCGATTCCACGTGCCTCTTCCTTCACAAGGGTTCGATGAATACGATGGGCTGAACATAGCGCGGGCAGCTTTCAGAGTCAAGCGCAATCATCCAGGCGGACGTCAGGCAGAGGGCTTGTCAGGGAGATCGGGGAGCAGGCCCGGCAGCGGTTCAACGGTGATCGTCCCGGCCTCGACGTTGATGTTGCGTACCACACCGGGGATGGCCGGGATGAGCACCTCGCCATAAGGGCCACCCCGGATCACGTACACGTCGTTGGCGCCGGTTTCGATGATGTCCTCGACCCGCCCCAGCAACTCACCTGCCACAGTTCGCGCCTCAAGGCCAATCAACTGGAACAAATAGATTTCGTCGTCTTCGAGGGGGACTGCGTCTTCGAGGGAGACAAACATGTACAGCTTGCGCAGCAGTTCGGCGGCATCGCGGTCTTCGATCTCGTCAAAATGCAGCAGCCATTGATCCGCTTTGTGACGCTTTGCCCAGGTGACACGCTTTTGTCGCAGTTTGCGGGGCGAGGCCGGGTTGATGCCCAGGTAGATGAGTTCCAGGCGGCTCATGCGTTCCGGGAAGGCCGTCATCATCTTGACGATCAGATCGCCGCGCACCCCATGTGGCCGCAGAATCTGCGCCAGCACAAGATATTGTGGCCCAGCTTTAGCGCTACCTGGGACGTCTGGCTGACTTTGCGCGGAATTTTTCTGATGGGTACTTTTCTCGGAAGCCATACTCTTTCCATCACACAAACAGTTCAGCCGGAGACGGGTGCTCCGGCTGAAGGGGAAGGGTTAAAAACGATCTTAAAGAATTTCAAGCGTTACACGTTTGCCTTCTTTGGTGGCAATCACCCGCAGGAGCGCGCGGATCGCGTTAGCGACGCGGCCACTCTTGCCGATGATCCGCCCCATATCTTCAGGCGCAACGTGCAGCTCAAGTACGATGGACGACTTTCCTGCGGAAGTTTCGGTCACTTCCACCGCAGCAGGATCGTCAACGAGCGACTTGGCAATATATTCGACCAGTTCTTTCATGCGGGGCCACTTTCTTTCTCGCCATAGCAGGCAAGATAATGGCTGGATTCATGGTCAACACGGGCCGACAGGTGGGTCGGCCCGGTTGAGTGGTCAACTGACCGTTATTGACTGGCTTCAGCCGATTCGCTCTTTGCAGCGGCGCGTTCAGCCTTGGCGCCAGGCTGGCCCACGGGCGACTCTTTGCGAGTCTTGGGACTCTGCTTGGGCTGGCTGGCTTTGACGGCCACAGCTTCGGCGGTGAGCGTTTCGATACTTTCACCTTTACGCAGGCGGGCCAGCCGGTCGGTTGTACCCAGCTTGGCAAGGATGCGCGCTACCGGTTCACTGGGTTGCGCACCGACGCTCAACCAGTAGAGAGCGCGATCTTCCTGGATGTCCATAGTGATCGGCTCAGTACGGGGGTTGTAAAAGCCAATGATCTCGATATAACGGCCATCACGCGGGCTTTCGCGGTCGGTGACGACAATACGGTAGCTGGGTTGTCTCTTGAGTCCTACACGACGTAAACGAATGCGAACCATACCTTAATCCAACGGCTCCTTTCGAGAGTCCTTTATATGCTGGGGTAGAACGATCTTCATGTTAAAACATTTTCCCCATGGCTCTGCGGGAGGGTAGGCGTCGGACGAAAACGCCAGCCGCCGGGCCGAGGTCAATGTAGAACAGACAAATGGGATAGCTTGCAGAATCATGCAGATTACGGCTCATCGGAACAGGTTGTTCATATCCAGGCCGCGCCCGCCCTTGAACATCTTCATCA
>DATGFK010000835.1:0-16271 GCA_035309185.1 Aggregatilineales bacterium | reverse complement strand
CCGCGTACCGTCCAGCGACTGGTTGGCGGCCAGATCCTTGTGCGCTGCGGCAGAGTCCCAGGCAAAGGTTGTGAATAGGGTTCGCGCGTTGACCGAACTTGCCAGTGCTGCCATGCTGCGTAGATTGCGCTGAAAATAGACGGGCGGATTCTTTGCCCGCCGATCCGAGAATCGGCCATCGTTTGGCTCAGGTGGGCATAAGCCGGTGGGTACGGAGCGGCTGGTCAGCGCGGATGGATCTTGCATCCAACCAAGATGGATCGCCAGGAAGCGATAGAGTGTACTCGGCGGCAGTTCGTTCGTATTGAACTGCCATATCCCCTGATCCATGCCAAAACCAAAAAGCGGGGTGCTGCTGTTGTAGCAGGATGGATCTTGATAAATCCGCACCACCGCGTCATTCACACCGTCGTAATTGATCACCAGGTCGGGTTCAAGCGCCAGACCATGCGTCGCCAGGTTGACGACGGAATTGAGACTGTAATAGCCTGGCACACCCAGGTTGACAACCTCGACGTTGTGATAGTCGTATTGCTGCCGCAACAGTCGCTGCAATTGTGCGGGCCACGTCTCGTTGGCGGCCAGCCCGATCCCGAAAGTTGTGGAAGCACCAATCGCCACAATTCGATAAACGCCCTGCGGCTTGGGTGACGCCACAGCGTCGCCTCGGTAGCCCAGCTTGTTAACGTCACCCTGTCCCGGATCGAGCGCGTAATTCAGGAATGGGACGCCAATGAATTGTGAAGGTTTTGCGTTAATCGTGGCGCGGTCATACACATACATGATGCGCTCTTGCTCGCTTCCGCGTGTCGAAAACCAGATTCTCAAGCCAACTTCGAGCAAGATCAGTACCAGGATGATGCCAAAGCAAGCTACGGCGATGCGCGCCAGGATCGCTTTCAAAGATGCTCCCAGGTCAATTGCCAACAGCGGGCCAATTATAGCGGAAGTAGGCGCCGTACAGGAACATACGGTCAGGACTCCCGACAACGCCCGTCATGCGTTCTTTTTTTCTTCGTGAATACGGGTACAATCGCTGCTCCTATTTTTGTTTAAGGAGCCACGTGAAGCTTTGAGTCTTCCAGCTAAAAATCAGCCCAACAACGACGGAGAACCCCGACTGAGAGTGCGCGTCCTGTTGTTTGCCGTCGTTTTTATCGGTGTCGTCGTCGGAATTGTCTTGCTGACGGCGGTTTTAATCTACAATGCGATTAAAGCGCCCGCCGAGAACGTGAAAGCCGTCGCGCCCAATGTAACCGTCACCACGTTTTTGTCGTTTCCAGAGGAAGACGTTTACCCGATGGGTCTCGCGCGGAGCGCCGATGGCACCTTCTACCTGACGCAGTTTGGCACGGGAGCCGTGCTGGGCGCCGATCTCCAGGGAAAGATCAGTCCGCTCGTCACTTCCCGGACGGTGATCAATGCGCCGGGAGCGGTGGCAATAGGGCCGGACAACGCAATCTACGTCATAGACTACTCGTCATCCGATCCACAGCGTGCGCAGGGAACCATACGCCGGATCGATAGCGATGGGAAAGCAACACCTTTCGGGACTTCACCTACCGGCAAATTGCTCTCCATGTACGCGCAAATGGCTTTTGACGACAGCGGGAATCTCTTTGTTACCAACCCGTCGGCCGGACAAATCTGGCGCTTCGATGCGGACGGCAGTGGGCAGTTATGGTGGACTCTTCCGGGAATCGGCACCACGGGGAGCCTTCCCACGGCGTTAGCGTTCGATGCTGCACACCATAGCGTTATCGTCGGTGACGCGGGGACGGGGACACTCTTTCGGGTAAATATAGATTCCCAGGGCAAAGCCGGGAACTCCGTGGTCGTGTACCGCGATCCGCAACTGGTCATTCAGGCCATTACCCTGGACGACCAGGGCCGAATTTTGTTTGCCGACTGGAATCATGCCAATGGCCGCCTGAACCGTATTGAAAGCGACGAATCCTTAACGGTATTGGCTCAGGGACTGCGCGAACCGACGGCGCTGGTCTTCCACGACAGCAAGGCCTACGTGGTCAATTCCCAACTACTTGGCCTGCTCCAGGTGCTCGGCGGGTCAGTACAATCGCCGCTACAGGCACATCCACCCTTCACCGTGGACGTGATCAGTATCGGCAGCTAACTTGAACGCTTGTCCGTTCCGGCTCCTAGCGCGGATGGACTGCGGGAGTTGGCGAGGTGGCGGGCGAGTCCTTGCCTGCCATGTCGCTTCCTTTCAAAGCATTCTTATTGTCTTCTTCGTCAATGGATTCCAAAGTGTGTATCTCGGCTTCGAGGTTGCGGCGCTTCAGCACAAGGTAGACTACGAGAGCGATGAGGATAACCGTAACCACTGTATAGCCTAGAAGCATGTAGTTGGTCGTATCAGGTGGCATTGTCAATATATCCTATTTCTGACCTACTGGCCCATCACTTGGGCTTTCAGGACTCTGACCCGTTCGGCGAGGTTTTCCATGCGCAGCCGGTGCCATATCAACGTAAATGCAGCAAGCATCCATGCAATGGAGCCGATGCTGATCGTCACAATCATCGGGCCTTCTTCCACAGCAAAACTACCTTTTGTCGTGGATTGCCCAGGGCAAGGCCCCAGGACGCATGGGTGAAGCGTGTCAGTACGTACGCGTACGACCATAAAGGTGTAGATCACGCTGACAAAGGCCAGGATGCCATAGATCGCCGCATAGCGCATCCGGCGTTCCGGGCCGTCAATGGCGGCGCGAAGGGTGAGATAGGCTGCATACAGGAGCCACATCACGGCCATTGAATTCAGACGCGGATCATCGCTTGTCCACCACGTATTCCAGATGGGTCGCGCCCAGATCATTCCGGTCAACAGCGTAATCGTCATCAGCGGTAAGCCTACTTCGACGCTGGATACAGCCAGGCGATCCCAGGCTGGATTGCGCGTCCGCAGGTAGGCAATCCCGGCGATTACGGTGATGAAGAACGCAGTTGATCCGCCGGTAAATGCGCCTATATGAACGTAAAATATCTTTTGGACATTGCCCTGAACCGCGTCCGTTCCGGCGTAGAACAATGCCAGTCCGAGGGCCAGCAGGATGCTGATGGCGGTGACGACGCTCAAAAGATTCAGGATACGTGTGCGTCCGGGCGAGTATCGGTCGAGTGGTGAAACTTGTTCCGCCTGCATAGAAAAGAACCTCTCCTTTAATGAGATTATCTGGCTAGAACGAATGGGTGATCCAGAAAAACAACATATAGACCAGGGACAGGAAAGTCGCAATTCCAGCCGGGATTCGAGATTTTGGTGAGCGCGTCATGCCCACCACGACCAGCGGGAACACCGTCATCAACATGACCATCGAAAAGGCCAGGAAGATCTCTCCGCTTCGCTCAAAGGCTTGTATCTTTTCGATCAAGCCACACATGACAGCCGCTGCCAGTAACATCGTAATCATGAGCGAACTGCCAGCACGCTGCATCATCAGGGTTACGACAAGCAGTATCATGATGATGTATAGCCACCAGCCATGCAATACATCGGGGTAATTTGGACTTAAATTCGCCAGAACGGTTCGAAGATCAATACCGGACATTGCAATCTCCTGAGAATAAAACCGAATACGAATGGCGGATCGCTGGCGAATTCTACCAGGAATTGTCGATCGCGACTACGCGCATCGAAGGTTCCGATCCGATTAGCCCGCACCGGACGGGGAATCCGGAAGAAGACCGCGCTCCTTGAGTTCTTGCTGTAGTTTTGCCGGGTTCTCAAACAGAATCGCCGGGATACCCAGGGCCTGCGCCGCCCGTGTGTTACGCAGCATATCATCTACAAATAGGGCCTCACCCGGCGCCGCATCCAGGCGTTGCAGGGCCAGCCAGTAGATTTCTGGGTCAGGTTTCGCCAGCCCCACTGCCGCCGAACTCACCACGTCATCAAAAACGTTCTTGAGGCCGTGCTGATCTCGGATTCGTACAGCCATATGGGGATCATGCGTGTTGCTCAACACGCCAAGCCGGTAATGGGGTTTGAGTTCTCGCAACAGTTGCACCATCTGAGCATTGATATGGTCACGACCTTCGAACAGTTCGTCCACGAGCTTGGCCTGCTGGGCTGAGTCGGTCAGGCCAAGCGGACTGAGGATGGCATTCCAAAAGACGGGATAGGTCATCCGCCCCCGTTTACATTCCTGCCAGGGTTCCGTCTGGTACAGCAAGTCCCAGAATGCATCCCCGCTCATGTTGAAACGTGCGGCGACTGCGTCACGACGTGCAAGCCACGGTCTAGGATCGTCTACGTGATCCAGAACGTTGCCATAGTCGAAGATAATGGCCTGAACACCCATGAGGTTTCCTTTATGCTTCACTTGCCCTGACTCTACCGAAAGGAAACCTATTCTTGCAACACGTATTCTATAATTGTTCGGTGTATATTTCGATTTGGATGTCTGTAAGAACATCAGACACAACAAGACTTGTCAAACACTAAAGTCCATGTTAAGATGAAACAGACCATTCGGTCTGAAAGTGAACCCATGATCGATCAGACAAAAGGTGAGCGTACGCGGGAGGCCATCCTGGAACGTGCGGTTGAACTGTTCAACCGTAAGGGCTATTCAGGCGCGTCGCTGTCAGACATCATGGAGGCCACGGGCCTTCAGAAAGGTGGCATTTATAACCACTTCCAGAGCAAAGAAAACCTGGCCCTGGAAGCGTTCGATTATGGATTCAAAGTTGCCAGTGATCGCCTGGTCGCATCGTTCAAAGGCAAGCGGGACTCCATTGAGCGTCTGAACGCCATCATCCGCTTTTTTGAAGACTACCACAAGTCGCCTCCCTGGCAGGGCGGCTGCATATTGCTCAACACAGCCATAGACAGCGACGACACCAACCCGGCGCTTCGGGAACGCGCCCGTAATGGCATGGAACAGTGGCATGATATGATCAGCCATATCGTGACCAAAGGGATTCAGTACGGGCAGATTCGAGCCAACGTAGATGCCCAGGAGGTTGCGTCTGTTCTGATTAGCACGTTAGAAGGTGCAATCATGTTGAGCAAACTGTACGACGATGGCATTCACATTGAGCGCGCCGTAAAGTATCTGCTCACCTACGTCGAAAGCAGTCTCCGGGTAAGGCCCTAGCATTTTTTGTGTCGAAAAACAGACCGTTCGGTCTGTTTCAAATTGCAACACTGTATCGCAGGAGTGTGGAGAAATAAGGAGCCAAAATGAGCAGTAATGAGACCATAGTGCGGGAACCGGAAAGCACTGCTATCGTCCGCTTCCAGGATTGTGACCCTTACGGGCATTTGAACAACATCCGCTACCTGGACTATTTCTTCAATGCCAGGCAGGATCACCTTGCCCAGTTTTATGGCTTCAACCTCTTTGAGAGGGCGCGCCAGACCAACGAGGGCTGGGTCGTCACCCGCACGCAGATTGCCTATCTGCGGCCTTGTCTGGTAGACGAAGTCGTCGTCATCCAGACCCGGCTGCTGGATTACACAGATGTCACTATCCTCGTCGAAGCCACCATGCTCGACTCGCGGACCCGGCGGCCCAAAGCAGTAACCTGGGTCGAATTTACGTATGTCAGCCTCAAAACCAGCAAGACGACCAGGCATCCCGACGATCTGATGGCTTTCTGCCAGTCGGTACTTGTGGAACCGCCTTACAGGATGGATGACTTTCCCCGCCGCCTCGAAGCGCTAAAGCACGATAACCGCCAGTCGGCACCAGTCAGCGAGACAGATACCGTCAAAGCCCAGGCTGCGCCGCAGGCGTGATCAATGCGCTCTCGGCAACTTCCGGATAGCGGAACTGCATGTTGTAAAGGCGGGCGTATAGCCCGTCTTTAGCCATCAGGGCGTCGTGCGTCCCCAATTCAACGATCTTGCCCGCTTCCAGCACGGCGATACGATGGGCGATCTTGATGGTACTCAGGCGATGCGCAATCATGACCGTCGTTCGGTTCTGCATCAGCCGGTTCAACGCCTCTTGCACCAGTTCCTCCGATTCGCTGTCAAGCGAACTGGTCGCTTCGTCCAGCAACAGGATGCGCGGATCCTTGAGGATGGCTCGGGCGATGGCGACCCGCTGGCGCTGCCCACCGCTGAGCTTGACGCCGCGTTCCCCGACAATCGTGTCGTATTTGGCAGGAAACGCATTGATGAATTCATCGGCGTTGGCCGCGTTCGCTGCCGCAACAATCTCCGCTTCACTGGCATCCAGGCGACCATAGGCGATGTTCTCGCGGATGGTGCCCCCGAAGAGCAGCGTCTCCTGAGGGACAATGCCGATCTGCGCGCGCAAGCTGTGCTGCGTAACAGCTCGCAGATCGTAGCCGTCCACATCCACCGTCCCCGCCGTGGGATCATAGAAGCGCGGGATCAGGTTGAATAGCGTGGATTTTCCTGCGCCGCTCGGCCCGACCAACGCCACAATTTCGCCGGGTGCGATGTCCAGGTTCACGTCCGCAAGAACGGGGATGCTGGAATCATAACTGAATGAAACATTGGCGAATGTGATGCGGCCCTCCACGCGCGGGAGCGTTTTCGCGTCCGGCTTATCCAGCACGTCTGGCTTGATGTCAATGATCTCAAATACGCGACGGATGGCTCCGAGCGCTTCACGGAATTGTCCGTACAACCCCGCAAGGCCGCCCAGGTTGGCGGCAATCGTGATGCCATAAATCAGGAATACACTGATCTGGCTCAATTGCAGTGTACCGGAAACGACCTCACGCCCGCCGAACCACAGGATGGCAGCTATGGCGCTAAAGCCGAGAAATGCCATCAGCCCTCCGAAAGCCGAGCGTAATACCGCCAGGCGAATGGTCGTTGAGAAGGTCTCCCGCAAGGCCTGGTCATACCGCTGCGTCTCAAACGCTTCCCGCGTGAAGCTCTTAACCACCCGAATGCCTTGCAGCGCTTCTTCAGCCGCAACCGTTGAACTGGCCTGGAGATCGGAAACGCGGGTGCTGAGTCCCTGGAACGAACGCCCAAAGACCATAGCGATAGCAGCCAGGGTCGGCGCAAGCACCAGGATAAAAAGCGTCAGGCGCGGATCGAGGACAAACACGATCAAAATGGAGCCGACCAGGGAGATTACCTGGGTCAAAAACTGCGTGATGTTGTTGGTCAGGACGCTGCGCACCTGCGTCACGTCGCTGGAGATACGCGAGATCAATTCGCCGACGCGCCGGTTGGCAAAGAAATCCAGCGACAGCTCATGCAGGTGGCTGTATAGCGTCTTACGCAGGTCGAGGACAATTCGCTCGCCCACGTAAGTTAGATTGAAGGATTGAATAAATGTGAAACTTGCCTGTACCAGGAATAGTACAATCAACTCCAAGGCCAGGGCATCAATACGTGAAAAATCAGGCGAACGGCCATTAACTGGCTGGGGTGTAGCGGCACCCAGCAGTTGACCAATCACCAGAGGGAATGCCAGGCCAAGCGTGCTGTAAATTGCCAGTGCGATGAGCGCAATGGTCATCCTCCATTTGTAAGGCCCAAGATAGCTGAACAACCGCCGCCAATTGACAGGCGTATTGGGCGTTTCTCTCTCTTCAGAAGAAGGCCTTGCCCGGCGCGAGCGCCCTCCCATCCTCATCATGATTGTGTGTCCTATTTACGGGAAATTCATCACGGACGATTACGCAGATCGGAGCGCAAAGTTGCGTATCCCACTCATCGGGCAATTTATAGATGTTTTTTAGGGAATAGAAAAGAGCGCCAAATTCCAGCGCTCTCGTTCTTTGCCGTTGCTGTGTCCTGGAGAGGATTTGAACCTCCACGCCTTTCGGCAATAGGCCCTCAACCTATCGCGTCTGCCAGTTCCGCCACCAGGACGCAAACATCACCGTATGCCCATTATACACGGCGGAGTGGGGCTGTCAATGGTTGGCGCACGCTAACGAATATCGTACAATCTGCAAGAGATGTTTTTGGCACTCTAAAAGGTCTTTAGGGTCTTTTTTTGTGGAACCATTACAAGAATTGCCCATTTTCCCTTTGAGAACCGTTCTTTTCCCAGGAATGGCTTTGCCTTTGCACATCTTTGAAGAACGGTACAAGCTGCTGGTATCCGAGTGCATCCATAATTCGACTCCTTTTGGCGTCGTGTTGATCCGTTCCGGGCAGGAAACTGAGGCCAGTGCCACTTTTCACGATGTCGGTACAACCGCACACATCACCCAGGTGGAACGGCTCCATGACGGGCAAATGAACATCACCACACTCGGCTATAACCGCTTTCGCATTCGCAGCACACACAACGATAAGCCGTATGTCACGGGAATGGTGGACTACTTTCCACTGCAAGGGCAGGACAATCCACGGGCAAAGGTGCTGGCGAGACAGCTTGGCCCAATGCTGCAAAACTACCTGAACGTATTCGCCACACTCGGCAAGGTCGAATCGGTGGAAGCCTTGCCCGAAGACCCCATGACCCTGGCCTTTTTGACGGCAATCATTTTGCGCACGCCGATGAAAGACAAACAGATCCTTCTGAATATCCCGGACCTTCTGACTTTGCTGCAATTTGAGCGCAAAATGCTGCATCGAGAGATGCACATTCTGAACACGCTGATCGAACACGGGCCACGCTGGCGCGACGATCCGAAGCCGTTTTCCAGCAATTAGCCACGATCTACCGTTCTACGGTTCGGTACAGGCCTATCCCAGCAACTGATGAACTGCGCCAACCAGTTCGTTTTTCTTGGCAGGCTTAATGATCACGAGATCGGCAAGCTGACGATCCTCATCGGACACGTACTTCATCAAAGATGTGATAATGATGATGCGGGTATTGGCAAGGCGCGGATCCTCCCGAATGGTACGGATGATCTCCGAGCCGCTGATGTCCGGCATCACCAGATCGGTGATGACGAGCGCTGGAACTTCCTCTTGCAGCATTTCGAGCGCCCGTTGGCCGTTTAGCGCGGTTTCAAGCGGATAGGGCAGGTTGCCGAGCATAGACCCGAGGATCGAGAGCTGGTCAAGGTCGTCATCAATCAAGAGTATCGAACCGTTGCCCATAGATAAGCCTCAATCTTATTTACAAGGTGCCCCGTCAAGATAATTCTATTGTATGACGGATTCGCGAATTCTGCGCACTGTTCTGTTCAACGTCTTAACGGGCTGTCGGTTCCTGCACTTCAGCCAGTGGAACCGTCATATTGAACGTACTACCGACATCCAACGTGCTTTCTACCCAGATTCTTCCACCGTGAGCTTCGATTAGACCGCGTGTCAACGTCATACCGAGGCCGGTACCCGGCTGTTCCTGCGCGCGCGGATTCGAACTGCGCCAGTAAGGAGTGAAGAGCTTCTTCTGGTCTTCCTCGCTCATGCCAATTCCCGTGTCTGTCACCGCACAGTGGACAACTTCCGGGGCGCCATTGGGATCCCAGATGTTCTGGACGTGCTCGGCCATGATCTTGATTGTACCGCCCGTAGGGGTGTACTTGTTGGCATTGCTGATGAAATTCGTCATGACCTGGATGAGCCGCAGTTCGTCAGCCCACACCAATGGCAAGTTTTCAGGGTAATTTAGCTCGACCTTTTGTCCCTTTTCATCAATGGCGCGTTGCTGCGGGCGCAGCGTTTCGAGAATCACATTGGTGAAGCTGACTGGCGCCAGCTTAAGGGTGAGGTTGCCGGTTTCCTGCGCCGTCAGGTCGCGCAGGTCGTCCACAAGTTGCTGCATACGCACAACGTTACGGCGAATAACGGCAATGAAGTTCTGCTGCTGTTCGTTCAGTGCGCCTGTCATCCCGCCCAGCAAGACCTCGGAATAGCCCTTGATGGAAGCCATCGGGTTCTTGAGTTCGTGGGCCACGAAGCCTACGAATTTACTGCGTGCCTGATTGGCTTCCTCCAGCCGTGCGAAAAGCTGCGAGTTGGTGATGGCCGTATTGGCGTGCTCTGCGAGGCCTTGAATGAAGGACGCTGTCATCATGTTGAACGTATCTGGACGTACCGTTTCGACTAGCAGCACAGCACTGACGATATTGCCCGTGATAAGCGGCACTGCCAACTGCGCTTTTGCGCCGGGCAGCAGTTCAATGTAATCGCGGTCTGCGATCATTTCCTGGGTGCTGATCAGCGCCGCCTGTGTGGTGCGGTAGACTTTGCCCAGGATGCCCAGAGTGATCGGATAGAATGCGCTAATTTTGAGTACCTCTTCCGGGTACCCAATACTTCCGGCAATCTCGAAGCCCGGCGGGTCAACGTGGATGAGTGCCAGGGCACCCGCGTCGGCTTGCGATTCTCGCATGGCATTGTCTATAGTCAGGTCTACTACACGCTGGAGGTCTAGCGTACGATTCAATTCCTGGTCAATGCGCTGCATATTGTCGAGCTGCTGCACGCGAGTGGCGAGGGCCAGGTCGGTCATCTGGAACAGACGCGCATTCTCAATGGCGACGGCGGCCTGTCCGGCGAAGGCCGTCAGCAGGTTAACGTCCTCCTCGACAAACGGCGTGCCATCTCTCTTATTGATCACTTCCAGTACGCCGATTGATCCGCCGCGTGCGGTCAGGGGTACGGCCAGGATTGCGCGCGTCGCAAAAGCGCGCGGTAAGGCGCTGCCATCCTGGGCGACTTCCCCATACCAGCGATTATCCTGCTGCGTATCGTTAACAATCATGTGTTTACCGCTCTGCGCCACGGTTCCAGCGATACCTTCACCGGCTGGGATTCGGCTGCCTACCAGGTCCTGTCCTGAACCGCCGACGGCCAGCCGGAAGATCAGATCGCCCGATTCTTCATCGCGCAGCAACAAACTTCCAGCCTCAGCCCTCAAAATTTCGATGGCTGACTCGGTGATCACTTGAAGCAAGGCTTCGAGGTTTTCAAATTCGCTACCTAGCCGTGAACTGATGTCGTTGAGCACCTTCAACTGGCGCGCACGTTCCTCTGTTTGGGAGAACAGGCGAGTCTTGTAAATCGCGGTGGCTGCAAGGTCGGCAATATTGGAGAAAATACGAACCTCGTCGTCGCTGTAGGTCACGGCTGCTTCGGTAGTGGCAATTGCCATGCAGCCGAGCGTTCCACCTACACCTGCGTTTAGCGGAACTCCCATCCAGGCGCGTAGAGCAGTATTTTCCACGTTAATGCGCGGATCGCGCCGTTGTGTGTCCTGAACATAGTTGTCTGTTTTCAGCGGCTGTCCGAGCCGCACGACCTCGCTCATCAGGTCGCGCCCCATGTGCCAGCGATAGCCCTCACGCTCGGAAAGGCGTTCGCCCTCTTCCTGGTAAAAGGTGTAGATCAAGTCGTCGCTCTGCTCGTCACGCAATGCAATGTAGAAGTTAGGCGCATTGATGACTTTGTCAGACTGCGCGTAGACGAATTCGAGCAACGTATCAAAGTCCATGGCAATGTTAAGCGCCGCGCTGACCTGCGCCAGCACTCGCAATTCACGCGCATTACGTTGGGCTTCAACAAGAATTTGCGCCCGTTCAAATGCCGAGGCTGCCTGTTCTGCAAGAGCCTGGACAAAGCGCAGGTCTTCATAATGGTAGTTGGCGCTGGAGCTGTCTATGCGCGGCCCCAGGGCAATAAAGCCGTTCAGCCGAGTACCACTCTGCATCCTTGCCATGATAGGGGTATTCAATACGGCCAATCGCGCCCGTTCAGAAACGAGTTCTGGAAGCAGCGCCTGCCCGCTCGCAATGTAGATGATTGGCTGCTGTGTCGCCATAACGCGCGGCAATGAACTCTCCGCTCCGAAACGCACGTCGGTTTGGCTCAAACCCGGCGCATCGTTGAATGCTTCGTACTCGTTTGTGGCCGTATTGAGAAGGAAAACGAACAAGTAACGCGGCGACAGCGTTTCATCAAATTCACGTTTCAGACGGCTGACTGTATCAGTCAAATCTACAGCCTGCGTCAGCTCGCGCGAAAATCTTTCCAAGCGAACTTGATATGCCCGCCGTTGTTTGAAGAACGACTCATCCACCATTCGCGTCAGGCGGAGGCGAGCCGGGGTAAACGCTACTGCGACCAGGAACAGCGTTCCGGCGACCAAAATAGGATTCTGGGCACGGATTATACCGTTGGTGAGGTAGAATGCGGCGGTTGTTACCAGCAGATAGCCTACCACGAGTAGCGCGCCCAGCACGGTATAAATCAGGCTTTCGCTGATGATCCGATCCGAATCCAGAAAACGATATTGCAGAAGGCCATACATCAGCGCAGCCGGGAAAATAAGCGTGGGAGGGATCACGTAGATGGAAGAGAAAGTCAAGCCAGACAGCTCGATTCCATGTTGCACGCCAAACTGATCCAGGAACAGCGTCAGGAGCCACAGGACGAGAGGTGTGGCACTGATGATCCCGCCGACCAGTGCAATCGCAGCCTGGTCGCGCAAAACGGGTGATGTGGATCGACGGCGACGCAGCAACAGGCTCCCAATAAAACTGATCGCTCCCAGTGCCGCAAGGCCCACTGCAATCAATTCCATGGAGTCGGAGGCCCGCACATCGTTCTGGAGATAGGTCGCTACGCACCATAGGAACCCGCTGAGGGCGATGACCAGCGGCAGGACCCGCAGCACCGGCAGCCGCCTTGCCACGACGAGTTCATACGGGAAATTGAGGGCCAACTCCAGCAAAACGCCGCTCAGGAAGCACGTAGCCGCAGCAAAAAGCAGGGCTGTCCGATAGGTAGACAGCAGTTCAAAGCGGCCCAGAATCGTCATTGCGCCCGCCGCGCAGAGTGCCGTGACGAGCCTTGCGTTGGGTTGCGCACGACGCAATACCCATAGCGTTGCACCCATGACCAGGATTACCAGGGCAACCAACAGGCCGATTCCGAACTGGAAGGCAAAATCCGCCAGCGGGAAGTGGACTAAGCGAAGCTGGTAATTGCAAATGATTCCTTCGGCAGTGGCAGATTCAAATCCCGGACAGTTGATTTGCAAACGATTAGGTTGCGCAGGGCGGAAAATGCGCACCGTCACGAGTTGGCCGGTTGTGTCGGCAGCCAGAGCACTGTCCAGGGCCGGGCCAGGATCGGCCAGGTTTTCAAAGCTGGTTTTATCCAGGGCGAGGATTTGATCCCCGGCTTGCAGTCCCGCGAGCAGCCCAGGCCATTTCTCGTCGGTCAGTGGTTGTGTCGTACCGACTGTTAGCGAGTGCGAAGTCATCACCCCCAGGAATGGTTGGTTGTACCAGCCTAGTGCCAGGATCAGGCAATAGATAAGGCCAAGCGCTGCCGCGACCAATGAGAGGCCAGACAGTACGCTACCTATCTTATCCAGCAGCAACGATAGACTGCTTCTGGCCCTGGTAGGGACTTCTATTTCCATCGTGGTATGCGCCGCAAGGTTCATATTTCTATACCCGGATTATTCCCTGCTAGTTGGCGGCAAAATGCGGAACCATATTGGTAAAAGCATAGCATATTTGGCGTTTGACCGATAGGATTATTATGGTCGAGAACTGGCAGACGCGCCACCACCTTGGAGCCACCTGGATAAAATTGAGTTATGACTGAATTTCTTCTGATACGCCACGCTACCAATGATTACGTGAAAACGCACCGGCTGGCAGGATGGACTCCTGGTGTACACCTGAACGATCAGGGCCGCGCCCAGGCTGCGGCCCTCGGCAAGCGCTTGGCGCAAACACGCCTTGATGCAGTCTACGCCAGCCCGCTGGAACGGACAGTGGAAACGGCCCAGGCCGTCCTTGAACACCATCCCAAACTGCGCCTAGAGACACTCGAAGAGCTGGGCGAAGTGCGCTACGGCGATTGGACTGGCGGTGAGATTCAGAAACTGGTACACCGTAAGATGTGGGAAGTTATTCAGCATTACCCAAGCCGGGCGCGCTTCCCAAATGGCGAGACGATGCGGCAGGTGCAGATGCGAGCGGTTAACGTCCTCGAAGCACTGACGGAAAGGCACCCGCGTTCGACTGTGGCGCTTGTTTCCCATAGCGATGTCATTAAGATGATCGTAGCGCATTTTCTTGGCCTGCATCTGGATCTCTTCCAGCGGATTGAGATTTCGCCCGCATCGCTGACTATCCTTGCGATGGGGGCCAGCCGTCCCATCCTCGTGCAACTCAATGAGACTAGCTATTTGCCACGCCATGAAAAAGAGAGCGGCAAAGATGACGCCTCTAAGCAGGACAACGAAAACCCCCCTGACCAGGCCGCGCAACAACCTCCGCAAGGAGATAATGTGAAGGCGTAAAGGCTGGAGCGTTCGCGCTTGTCCAGGCTCCACTTGAACAAGAATTGTTCTGAATAGGCGACTTCGGTTTAGAATAGTATACAAAAGAATGAACCGGGGTTAAGCAACACCAAACAGAAGGGGTTAAGTTTCGCATGGCGAATGCCGAAATCGAGTTAGACCCTGTGGATTTTATAACGGTGGGAACCGTCGGCCCTAAAGGGCGGCGGCTGTTCCACTTACAGGCGGGCAAGGGTTCGCAGATCGTCAGCCTGATCATCGAAAAAGAGCAAGCGCGACGCCTGGGCGAAGCGCTCACCGAACTCCTGGACGATTTGAACCGCCAGCATGGGGACAAACTCTCACCCGATATGGCCGACCGATCCGCTCTGAATATGGATCTTCGCGAACCGATTGAACCGGAATTTCGCGTCGGGCAGATGGGGCTGGGCTACGACGATGACCGCGATATGGTGATCCTGGTGGCGCAGGAGTTGATCGCACTCGAAGAAGGCCAGGACCTGGAACAGGCTCGACCAGGTATTGCGCGGTTCTGGGGAACCCGCCAGCAAATGCGTGCGCTCAGCGCCTACACCAACGAAGTTGTTCGCCAGGGCCGTGCCGATCCCAAAAGCAATGGAAGGCTGTTGTACTATTGGACGTAGTCAGCGAATGGTCTTGACTTAAGGATGTATAGTAAGTTCGGATACTAGAAAATGACAGACGAACTTGGGCGTGGCGCCTTTTCTGAACCGCACGAACCATTTGACCAGGAAGAAATCCTTCGGTTGCTTAACTGCGGCTCGATGCATGAAGAACATGGGATGCTGCGCTGGAGTTCCAATTATACCTTCCTGGTGACCATCGCGGATGGCGATGACCAGATGCTGGCCGTCTACAAACCGCAGCGGGGTGAGCGTCCCCTGTGGGACTTCCCCGATGGGACGCTGTGCTGCCGGGAAACGGCTGCCTACGTTGTATCTGATGCCTTGGGCTGGCAAATCGTTCCGCCCACGGTGCTTCGAGATGGCACCCGTGGACTGGGTTCAGTGCAGTTCTACGTGCAGAACAACCCGGAGGTCAACTATTTTTCCCTGGATGAGACTTTCGGCGAGCAGTTGATGCGCTTTGCAGCCTTCGATTACGTGATCAACAATGCAGATCGCAAAGGCGGCCACGTCCTGCTGGCTCCGGGCGGACACCTGTGGGGCATTGATCATGGGATCGGTTTTCACGCCGCGCCCAAATTGCGAACCGTGATTTGGGATTTCGCCGGGAAGTCCATTCCTGACCCGTTCCTGGCGGACATCGAGCGGCTGTATGGGTTGGTGGAAGATAGCCGTTCCCGTTTTCGGCTCGAACTGGATAGACTGCTGGCTGACTCCGAAGTGAGCGCCCTGATGGCAAGGATTCGGCGCGTCCTCCAACGCCGCGAGTTTCCCCGTCCCGGCCCCGGCCCGAATTACCCCTGGCCCCCCGTGTGAGGGGTTACGCAAGACCGACAGCCAATTCATTAGTCAGTTGCACGCAAATGAGCCAACATGGGTACAATGATTGCGTCACTGCGGACTTCAAAAAGTCCTTACGTCGAAGGAGAGTATCGCCCATGTCACATCAGGCCAACGTGCCCACTGGCCCGCTTAGTGTTCGCAAAGTCGAATCTGCCTCGGATTTGAAGGCGTTCGTCGAATTCCCCTGGACTGTCTACAAAGGCGATCCAAACTGGGTTCCGCCGCTCCTTTCGCAGCGGAAGGCGCTGCTCGACCGGAAAAAGAATCCCGGTTGGGACTATATGGAAGGCGATCTATTCGTGGCCTACCGTGGCAGCCAGCCCGTGGGCACCGTCTCAGCAGTCATTAATCACAACCATAATAAATTTTGGAAGGAGAATATTGGCTGGTTTGGATTTTTTGAGTGCTTTGACGACCAGGAAGTCGCCAATGCCTTGCTGCAAACGGCAACCGATCACGTGAAGAAGTTGGGTGCAACCGAAGGGATGCGCGGCCCGGCCAGCTTCAGCCTGTACGACGAATTTGGACTGCTTATCGAAGGCTTTGAGCGGCCTGTGATCCTGATGCCTTACACCCAGCCGTACTATCCGGGCCT
>DATGFK010000834.1:0-5386 GCA_035309185.1 Aggregatilineales bacterium | reverse complement strand
GGCCTTTCTACCCAAACTCGGTATATTCAACTCCCAACATACACCAGATTAGGTGATGTTAGTATAGCAAAGTTTGCTCGCACAGGGAAGACTCAGGCGGTCTGAAGGATTTCTGTGGGCGTTTTGCTGGGCACAGGAGTTGCAGGTGGCAGTACCAGCGGATTCGGAGTGTTGGTAGGGGGGGCGGTGCTGGTGATGGTCGGCGTGCGGCTTGGGACTGGCGTTACCGTCGAGAGGTTCAGAGTCGCCGATGACGTTGGAGTAGGATGCGCCGGACTGAGCACACTGCGGCTCATATAGCCAATGTCCGAGGCCGGATCGCTGGGATTGACATCAATCTCATACCAGTCTGGAGCATCGGGCGCTACACCGTAAACACAAATCGAAGCGCCCTGGCCAGGCAGCGAAATCGTGTTGCAGGTATCTTTGGGACAGTCACGAATGCGGGCCTTCTGGACTTTAACGCGAAAGTCCTGGCAGACCCGCGATGGAGTGGCCGTCACGGGCGTGACCAGCGTCGCAACAACCGTCCCGAAGATGGCGTTCACAGTCGCCGTACGACCCGCGTTGGCTTCAGATATCGTCGGCGTCACGACGACAATACCACCGCTTGAATCCACCCAGGCCATCACTCCTCGCCAGACGAAATACAGTCCGAAGACGAGGAGAACGGCCATGCAGACGATTAACCAGCCAGGGGGCGAAGACTGGCGCGAATACATATTATCCTGGCGTCATTCATCCTGGTGCAATCAGGCTTTCGGCATCTGCTTTTCACGTCCACCTTGCGTGATAGCCAGCTTAACCTCGCCAATGGCCCTGGTCACTTCAATCTCACGCGGGCAGGCAGGCGTACAATTGTAGATGGTTCGGCAGCGCCATACGCCATCCGGATCGCCCAGGATATTCAAGCGATCTTTCGAGGCATGATCCCGGCTATCAAAGATGAAGCGGTGTGCCTGAACAATGCTTGCAGGGCCAACATATTCGCCATTGGCCCAGTAGCTGGGGCAGCTTGTCGTACAGCAAGCGCATAGGATGCACTTGGTCGTGTCGTCGAAGCGTTCGCGGTCAGCAATGGTCTGGAGGCGTTCCCGGTTGCGTCCCTGTGCGTCAGGCGCAACCGGATCGTCGTTGACCAGATACGGCAGCACAGAGCGGTAATGAGCAAAAAACGGCTCAAAGTCAACCACCAGGTCTTTTATCACTTTCATGCCCAGGATCGGCTCAACCTGGATCGTCGTGCTGTCGCCAAATTCCTGTACCAGTACCTTGCAGGCCAAACGGTTACGGCCATTAATGCGCATGGCGTCGGAGCCGCAGATTCCCTGTGCGCAGGATCGGCGAAGCGTCAGTGTCCCATCCTGTTCCCATTTCACGCGATGCAACAGTTCCAATACGCGATTGGTTGGCCCACAGTCCTTCAGTGTGTAGTTACCCCAATAGGGCTTCTTGTCCACTTCCGGGTTAAAACGCCGAACGCGCAAAGTGATGTCCACGACTGTTCCCTTTCTATTTTGTTACTATTTCGATGCGATTTAAGGAATAATAGTGCCGTTTCAGTTTTTGCCTGAGACGTGATAAGCGTATACTGTACACTCAGGTCACTCATTTTAACACCACTTTGTGCGACAGCCAGGAATCAGGCAAGTTCGTTGCAACGAGCAAACCCGCCCTGCGGTTATCAGACGACTCAATGCTTGGGACAGTGGTGGAATGGGCAAGGTCACCTTCGTTTTAAGCGGCCCATTGGGCTTGAAATCCAGGAACATTCAAAATGGAATCACTCTTTACACTGGCTGGCAAAGTCGCCATCGTGACCGGGGCGTCACGCGGTATTGGCGAAGGGATTGCGCGCATTTACGCTCAGGCTGGAGCCAAAGTTGTTCTCGCCAGCCGTAAGCTTGATGGACTGACCGCCGTCGCAGAAGCCATCAAGGCCGAGGGCGGTGAAGCAATTGCCCTGGCTGCCCACATGGGAGATTCAGAGGCGATCAAGCGCCTTGTCCAGGGAACGGTGGACTCATACGGCGGCGTGGATATTATCGTTAATAACGCGGCGACCAATCCCCATTTTGGCCCACTTTTGACCAGTGAAGAATCGATGTGGGATAAAACTCTGGACGTTAATTTGCGCGGTTATTTCCGGCTCATCCGCGAGACGGTTCCGACCATGATTCAGCGTGGCGGCGGCAAAATCATCAACATGGCTTCCATTGCCGGGCTGATGCCATCGCCAGGCATGGCACTTTACGGGATCACGAAAGCCGCCGTGATCGCCATGACCCGATCCCTGGCCGTGGAACTGGCGCCGAACAACATTCAAGTCAACGCCATTGCGCCGGGTTTTATCAAAACGCGCTTTAGCGAGGCGATCTGGGGCAACGAACAGATCAAGAAGTTGGTCGTTGAGCATACACCTGCGGGCCGGATCGCCGACGTGGAGGAAATCCTGGGTATGGCGTTGTACCTAGCCAGCCCGGCTTCCAATTTTATGACGGGTCAGGCCATCGTCGTGGATGGCGGCCTGACACTGGCGCCCATCGCGTAAACAGGCGGACGGTTGATAGAGAAGCTAGAGGGTCAATTTCGGGTGAGACCATGACAGACGTAACAAAAGGAACTGAAATCGCAGGGTATATTGTGGGAGATAAGCTCGGCTCTGGCGGCATGGGCAGCGTCTACGAAGTGTTCAAGCCCGGCCAATCCGAACGGCTAGCAATGAAACTCATGCTTTCGGAGGTTGCCAGCAAAGAGGAATATCGAAAGCGCTTCCAACGGGAAGCCAGTGTCATGGAAACCTTGCACCATCCCAATATTCTGCACGTCCACGCGACCGGCGAGGAAAACGCCGTCCTGTATATTGTCATGGATCTCATTAAGGGGAACTCGCTGTCTGACATGCTTCGGCGGCAGCGTTTTTCGCCGCGTGACACCTCGCTTATCCTCAATCAGATCGCACAGGCGCTGGACTATGCCCATGACATGGGCGTCCTGCACCGGGACGTGAAGCCGGGCAACATTCTGATCGCCTATCGGCACCAGGACGAGCAGCCCTACGCTCATGCCTACCTGGTGGATTTCGGGCTGGCGAAAGCGCTCAATTCAATATCCCTGACAGGAACCCATGTCAGTCTGGGTACGCCCGAATATATGCCGCCCGAACAGGTTCTCGCACAAACGATTACGGCGCAGTCCGACATTTACGCATTAGGGATCGTCATCTACCGAATGCTCGTGGGCCAGTTGCCCTTTCACGCCAAACGTGCCGATCTGGTGGCTCAGATGCAGATCGAAAAAAATCCGCCCGCCCTCTCGTCGCTCCGGCCCGATTTTCCGACAGCGTTGGAAGAGGTCGTGCTGCGCGCCCTGGAGAAGAAGCCAGAAAAACGATACCAGGTGGCGGGCGAATTCAGCGCGGCATTCGCCCATGCCCTGGAACTCCTGTCTCCGGCGGCACGGGATCAGGATTTTTGGGCAGCGCCGCAACCGGTGACTTCTTAGGATCAACGTAGATGCTGGCACCCCGTCTCGCCAAGCGATTCTTGCTCGCTCTTGTTGTGAGTTTCCTGGCGCTGCTGCTTGTTTACATGGCAGCGCCCTTTCCAGCCTGGCTTTTTCTACTCTCAGTTCCCGTTGCGGCAGGGCTGACTGTGGCCTATTGGCGGACGTTTCGAAGGACAACGATTTGTCCAACCTGCAGGGGCAGCGGCAAAATTACTGTGCGCCGGGGGCGGGAGCTGCTGACGGACGATTGCTATTCCTGCGACGGCGAAGGCCGTGTGCCATTGCAAAGTTATTGATTCGCTGCGACTCGCTTTTCGACCCGCTCACCTCGAACGAAACGGATCAGGGAGCCGTTGGCGTCAGGAATAGCTTCAGACCGGGCGCTGCCGATGATGGAAGCGGCGGAAAGGTGGGCGTCGGCGGACTGTAGGATGCTCTGGCCGACGCACTGGCTGTCGCCGGGCCGGGTGGATTGGTAGAGGCCACCGTCGGCTGGCTTGTAGGCGCTGTCGTGGGCTGGCTGGTGGCGGGCGGCGCCACGATGGCGGCCTGCGGCGTGGGCAGTCCCAATGCAACGGATGATTCGCGGCACAGGCCAGCGCCACCTGCGGCAAGCCAATCACTCAGGGTCGGGCTGCTCTGTGCGCCATTCACGGCATCGTTATAAATGCCTGCGCCCCAGGTCACGTAACGCTTGGTCTCGTCGGGCCAGGTATCGGGCGACCGAAAAAGCAGGCCCTGTCCGCCGTTGTAACAGGCCATCGCCAGGCTGATGTCTCCCTTGGAGAGCTTCAGGCAATTCTGGATCACGCCGATGCCGCGCAGGGCGTTCGTCTCCGGATCGGTCATGTCCTCATTATCGGCAAAATTGAAGGGCATGACCTGGAACAGCCCTTGCGCACCTGCGCCACTGCCGACGAACGGATCGCCGCATGATTCGATCTGCATGAGCGTGGCGATCAGGTTCGGATTGACATCGTACTGGGCAGCCCATTTGGTGATTTGCGCCGACCAGTGCTGAATTTCGGGTGTGAAGATGCGGGAGACAGGCGGACGATTGATGTTCAGACGCAGGAAGAGGGCCGGGCCAAATACCACAATCAGAATTGCGGCCAGCAGAAAGAACGGAGCGTAGCGGCTGAGTATCCAGACCGTCCAGCGCACGCGCGCGATGCGTTCCTGGAGCGTCCCATCGCGCCATTTGCCGCGCGGTGGGGCCGATTTCGGGGCAGTCCCGTCCAGCAGGACCCTCTTGCGTTTAGGCCTATCTTTCGGCTTCGCTTTTCGAGAAGGTTTCTCTTCGCTCGTGGGGGCAGTTTTGCGCCGCTCATTTTTTATCTTTTCGCGTTCACGAGCTTCTTCGCCAGGCGAGGGCGCGGCGGACTTACGTCCACGGCGGGCCGATTCCGTCCTCTGCTGATCCGCCTGCTCCTGCTCGGAGGACGCGCGGCGTCGCCCCGTGCTGGAACGCGGCGGCTCCGCGTCGGAATCTGGGCGATCCGGCATTTCCGGCGGTTGTGAAGGCTCGAAATCGTCCTCGCTCATAGCCGTTAGCGAATCAGTCCTATAAACGGCACGTCCTGCCAGGGGATGGGCATGAAGACGAGTACAAAAACGACCAGTGCCAGGATCGCGATCCACCTGCGCCGGGGATCGAGCGGCGTAATGTTATCGAGCGGGGTGGCATATAAGCGTCCCAGCATCAGCAGCAGGAACAGCCACATAAACCAGCCTTCGTAGAACACGGATAATATTCCGACAATCACCAGGGCAGGAATGTAAACCAGCCGTGCCCGTTCGCCGAATAGCGAATACAACACGTGTCCGCCATCCAGTTGCCCAACTGGGATCAGATTCAGAGAAGTGACCAGCAGTCCAG
>DATGFK010000833.1:0-2711 GCA_035309185.1 Aggregatilineales bacterium | reverse complement strand
TGGCTCAAAGGTTTTTTAACAGGGAACTTATGTGCCAACGCTCGATGGTCGAGGAAGGTATTGCAAGCTAAGGTGTGGCTGCGGGCGTTGCAGCGCCTGCCCCGATATATCCAGCATCGGTCATCGCTTTCGTGACAATGTCCTGAGACTTCGCCAACGCATCGTCTACCGTGATCTTCCCGGCTACAGCCGCCGAAAGTTGCTGCGAAACGTCTGTGCCGAAACCCTCAAACTCTGGGATGCCTACGAACTGCACGCCCACGTAAGGAACCTTGTCCTTGGTTGCGTCGGTCGGGTCTGCTGTTTGGATGGATTTCAGAGTCAAGGCTGCAAACGCCGCGGCTGCCTTCTGATACTCAGGCAGGGCATAGGTAGATGTGCGCGTCCCTGGTGGAACGGTGCCCCAGCCATTGGTGGTACCCACCAGTTGGATGTAATCCTTGCTGGTAGCCCAGGTGATAAACTGGAGTGCGGCGCTCTGATTCGCGCTGGTTTTGGGGATGGCGAGGTTCCATGACCACAGCCAGTGATAGCCCTTCTTGACGGTTTCGTAGGGAGCCATTGCAAACCCGATGTCATTGGAGATCTTCGACTGCTTGGGGTCGCTCAAGGCGCCTGCGGAAACGCTGGCGTCAACCCATATCGCTGCCTGACCTTGTGCCATCGCGGTGATGGACTCGGTATAGCCATTGTTCGCAGCACCGGGTACGCCGCAGTCGTGCAAAAGGTTGACGTAGAACGTCATCGCATCGTGCCATTCTTTGGAGTTGAGCTGGGGATTCCAGTTCGCGTCGAACCATTTGCCGCCGAAGGTATTGACAACCGTCGTTTCTACCGCCAATGCTTCACCCCAACCTGGCAAGCCACGTAAGGCGATACCATATTGCTTCTTGTCTGGTTGATTCAGTTTGCAGGCGAATTCCCGAATCTGATCCCAGGTGGGTTCATCGGGCATCGTCAGTCCAGCAGCCTTGAACATGGCTTTGTTGTAAAAGGTCATGCTCGACTCCGCGTAGAATGGCACTGCATAAAGCTCGCCTTTGTAGGAGATGCCATCACTGACGGACTTGAGCAAGTCGGCTTTATCATAGTTCGGCTGCACATTCTTCGGATTGGCAGTCATCAAGCCATCTACAGACACGATCCAGCCGTTCTTTGCCCAGGTCGGTACTTCGTATGCGCCAACGGTGACGACATCAAAAGAACCCGTGCCTGAGGCCACATCGGTAGTTACCCGGGTGCGCAGTTCGTTTTCCGGCAAGACCACCCACTTCAGTTTGATGTTGGGATAGGCTGCCTGAAACTTGTCGGTAAATCCCTGCATAACCACCATGTCACCGTTATTCACGGTGGCAATCGTGATCGTGACGGGCGACTGAGCGTATACAGGTGTCAGCGCCGTGAGCGCCGTGACTGCTGCCAGCGCCAATGAGAGGATCAACCCTACAGACTTCTTCATTTGCTTAACTCCATTTCCTAAGGATGAACTACTAAGGCGAGAATACCGACAGGACGCTTCACTGCTATTTCAATGACCATCACCCCCTTAAAATCGTGTTCAATAGAGCTTTCAAGCAAGCGGCCTGACTTGCTGCCGCGTAGCTCCCAATCAATTCGAAGGCAGCGCCTTCTTTCGTTCTAGCAAATTGCTGGCGGTCGCCTGATCCGTAACCAGGACGTTGCAGAATTTGCCTTGCAGCGCGCCCAGGATGGCATCAGATTTGCGCAGGCCACCGGCGGCAGCGATCGCCAGTGGTTTGGCTCTCAGGGTATATAGGTCAATGGCGATGGCACGGGCGCTGCTTTCCGGGGAACACAGGTTGCCATTGAGGTCGTAGGCGTGGCCGCAGATCTCGCCCACCCCGCCCGCCGCCCGTACCGCCTCCAGCATGTTGTCGTCTACGTAGCCATATTTGTAGGGCGACGATTCTTCGGAGATAGTGCCAATGCCAAAGACGGCAATGTTTGCCTGGTGTGCCAGGTTCAAAACGGCTGCAATGTTCGAGTCGCTCAACAAACTGGTCTTGATGTCCGGACGATCCACAAAGGAAGGTGCTGGCAGCGTGACCAGGTTTGCGCCAAAGGCTTGCGCCACCTGCCGAACGATGCTTTCCCCGTCGGCTGGCGACGGCGTGTGCGGAGCGCTGCCGGTCAGTGCCACAATCGTCAGATTTTGAATGCGGGCTGGCTTCAGATGCAGCGCAAATTGATGCAGCGTTGTGCTGCCGGACACCACGCCCAGGACATCACCGTTCTTGATGTGATTGCTGACAAATTCGGCAGTCGCTTCGCCGATGCACTCTTTGATGGCATCTTCGGTATCGGCGGGCGGTATGACCACCACCGCCTCCAGGAGTTGAAAGTCCTGTTCCAGGGCTAATTCGAGCTGCGTGGCGTAAGAAAGCGGCGATTGTATTTCGATGCGGACGATTCCCAGGTCATGGGCACGCTGCAAAAACTTCGCCACCGTTTGGCGCGTAATGCCCAGGTGCTGCGCAATCTCCTGTTGAGAATATTGGTTCTTGTAATAAAGCGTCGCTACGCGAACCAGCAGCCGTATGTCGTCGCCCACTCTAAGTACCCCGCCGCGTGAGTTAACATTTGTTAAGTAGTAATATGCAAATGTTAACCGGATTCGCGCGGCTTGTCAAGTTCCCGATTCAGCGAAACCAGGCTTCGGCCCCCCAAACAGATCAGCCCGCTACTGCGTC
>DATGFK010000832.1:0-3030 GCA_035309185.1 Aggregatilineales bacterium | reverse complement strand
CTCGGCAGTGAGCATCGCCATAATTGACAATTCAAGATTGAAGATGTGTCTCAGACAACGGAAGATACTGTCTATGGCGTCTGAATGTGTCAACGAGATATTTTGCGTCTCCATGAAGCGCGCCAGGTATTGGGAATGGCGCTGTTCTTCGCGGATAAAGGATTTCAGGGCTGATAGGTAGTTTTCATCTCCCCTGGACACGACATAACGCCTTGCCAGGGATAAAACGTGTTTTCCCTCGGAACTCTCTCCCAGTTGAAACTGCTGCACTGAGGCCGAGATCATGCGCCTCTCATCAGAAGTAAGCTCATAGTTATCTTGCCAGCCAATCTCCATCAGGTGGGCAGCATTGTGCTGAAAATAGGCGATCCACGCTTCCCAATCGGACTGGGCTGGTTGAGGCAGACGCTGCGACTCCCCGGAAATTGCCGGGAGCGCTTGGCGGGCCGAAAGACGATGAGCCATCTTTGTTTTCATGGAACACTCCTTGACTATGACCGATTGACACCAGCACGACCAGGTTACAGGCCCAGCAGGATATGCAAACTGTTGATCACATCTGAATAAAAGTTGCCACCACGCTGGGCAATCAGGATAAATGGCAAGCGCGGATCTCCCATGAAGGGGCTGAGTGTCCAGGCCATTTGACTACCCACAAAGGCGTACAACACGATCCACAACAGGAAAACGAGACGACGCGCCCCTGCGCCTTCCTGGCTGTCCGCCGCAGCCAGGGCCAAGTTTGCCTTGCCTGAGAAACAGCACGCCCATCGCGCCCGCAATGGCAAAGAAAGCGATGTTGAGGAGCTTGAAGAACTGGTACTGGTTGGTCGTAATTAAGAAAAAGAATGTCACTGGCGCAAAACTGAGCAGCAAGACGGCAGTGGTAGTCATCGCCGTGAGGATCAGAGCAATATTCTGGGGCAGTGTTTGCTTTGAGCCGAACAGGAGATTGAAAAAGTACAAAGAGGGTGTACAGATGATGAGCGTGACAATAAACAAAATGGGCAGTTTGACCGCAGAACTGATAGCCTGGAGGATGCTGTGCGCCGCACCCATAACCACCCCATAAATGGCGAAAAACATGATGCACGACAGTAGCATCGCCAGAATCTTTTGTCGTAGCGCAACACCATCGCGTATTTCCTCAAAAAATGCCACGCGATCCCGCAGAATGCGCTCGATAATGGTAAAGTTTTGCATCAGGCGGACCTTTCTTTGGCTTCTATTGCCTTTCACTGTCCAATTGAAGCCATTGTAGGGTCACGTTTGGCTATCGACGATAGCCTGAGTCCTGACCTTGAAGCACTCAGGTGCTTGACGGACCTTTGGTGAGGTGTGAGACAATCAAACTGAGGAGGACTCATGATCAATTTGTTGCTCGTTGAGGATAACGACAAGCTCAGGCGCGCCATGAAGGCTGGCCTTGAAAGCACCGGTGAGGTCGAGGTTGGCGGCGACTACGCAACTGGGGAAGAAAGCCTAACCAGGTGCCTTGCGGAGGCGCCAGCCGTGATTCTAATGGATGTACAACTGGCAGGCTCGATGAATGGCATCCAGGCGGCGACGGCGATCCGGCGTGAACTGCCACGTCTGCCGATTGTGTTCTACTCCATCCAGGATGACGATGGCTATTACCGTGACTTTCGCAGTTCTGGCATTTTGAGCCATTACGCTTATGTCCGGAAGTCAAATTATTTGCTACCGGAAATGATTATTCCTTTGCTCAAAGATGCCATGGCTGGCCGCAGCTTTATCGATCCAGACATTGAAGCCCGTGTGCAGGAAGTTCGTCACAAGGACGAAAATGCGCCCATGGCTTTACTTGAACCCAACGAACAGGTTGTGGCGCGTATGATCGCGCAGGGACTGACCAACGAGCAGATCGCCGCACGGCTTGGCTTTGCCGACAAGCGCACGGTGAGCCGCACCAACGGTCAGATTTATGCGGCCTGGAGACTGAATGACAATGCAATTGAGGAGAAAGTGGCACGCACACGCGCCGCGATCATTGTCCGGGAAGGGCGTCTGATCGCCTGGAACGCCGACGGTACTCCGAACATCTTGAACGAAAAAGGCCAGTGGGCCACCTGGGAAAGTGAGGCATGATGCGATGCCCTCTCTTTTGAATTGGGCCATTATTTCACTGTCGCTAATCAACACTATTTTGCTGCTATGGCTGGGTCTCACCGTCAAGCTCAATGCGGAGCGGCGTAGTTGGGGCGTCTCTTTGATCAGTGGTGGCCTACTCCTGGGCGGTCTATTCTTCGTCAGCCATACCGCGATCTTAGGTTATGGCTTGACCTCTCTCGACCAGAGTATCAATTTCTGGTGGCAGCTAGGTTTGGTGGCAGCGCTGATCCTGCCTTTCGTATGGTATATCGTGATCCTGTGGTACTCTGGCTTCTGGGAAGATCGGCAGTCTACATTGTACCGACGCCACCTGGCTGCCTTCGCGCTCGATGTCTTCATCACCTTCACATCCCTTGTCCTCTTGCTGTTCGCCAACCCATTCCCGTCGTTTTCGCAGGTCATTGCCTTGCAACTGTCCCAGACCCTTTCGGTTGCGGGCGTGCCCGCCATCGTGATCGTCTACATGATTTCGACGCTCTTGAGCATCATGCTCTCGGTCGATGTTCTGATGAGGCCCGGGCCAGTACGCCGGATCATGGGCGACATCGCCCGTCAGCGGGCCAAACCCTGGCTGGTCGCGACGTCGCTGATGCTCTTGCTGGTAGGCTTGCTGATCGCAGGCGTCATGATCTGGATCGTCATCCGCGGCAATCGGCTGGTGGAATTGGGCGAGGTCAGCCCTATGGAGACCGGTGTAGCCTGGTTTGATATGGTCACATCGGGATCAATTACCCTGGCGGTGCTGTTCCTGGGCCAGGCCATCGTTCGCTACGAAGTGTTTACCGGTAAGACGCTGCCACAGCGACGTTTCATGCGACATTGGCGTAACGTAGTTGCCCTGGCTATTAGCTGCGGTGTTGTCATGAGTGCGGCCCTCCTGGGAAGCGTCCACCCGGT